>JARRLC010000005.1:0-49490 GCA_037387425.1 Alphaproteobacteria bacterium | reverse complement strand
AGGCGCCCTTGAACGAAACCTTCCGTCATCGGCAGACCATGGCGAACGCGGTGCGCCTCACCACGCCCGAGTTGGCCAGCGCCGAAGCGCGTATCACTGGGGCCGCCGACCGCGCGCTCTCCATCGAACAGGCAGTGTTCGATGAACTCTCTGCGCTGGCGCTTGGCAATGAACGCACGCTTTCGGCCATCGCCAGCGCTCAAGCCGAGCTTGACCTTTACTGCGCGCTCGCCGAGTTGGCCGAAAATCAGAACTATTGCCGCCCCGAGATAGACGACAGCCGCGCTTTCGCCATTGAGGGCGGGCGACATCCGGTGGTAGAACAGGCGCTCGCCAAGGCGCGTTCCGGATCGTTCATCGCCAATGAATGCAACCTTTCCGCTAAGCGTTTGTGGCTTGTTACCGGGCCGAACATGGCGGGCAAATCCACGTTTTTGCGGCAAAACGCGCTGTTCGCCATTCTCGCGCAGATGGGCTCTTATGTGCCAGCCAGCGCCGCGCATATCGGCGTGGCGGACCGCGTTTTCTCCCGTGTTGGCGCGTCGGATGACTTAGCGCGCGGGCGCTCCACCTTCATGGTCGAGATGGTGGAAACGGCTGCGATCCTCAATCAGGCGACAGAGCGCTCGCTGGTGATTCTCGATGAGATCGGACGCGGCACGGCGACGTTTGACGGCTTGTCTATCGCTTGGGCGGCAGTGGAGCATTTGCACGATATCTCCAAATGCCGGTCGCTGTTCGCCACGCATTACCACGAGCTGACGGCGGTTGCGAAGAACTTGGTGCACGCCACTAATGTCACCGTGGCGGTGAAGGAGTGGAAGGACGGCATCGTCTTCCTGCACCAAGTGAAAGAGGGCGCGGCAGATCGCTCTTATGGCATCCAGGTGGCGAAGCTGGCGGGCCTGCCGGGGCCGGTCGTCGCGCGGGCCAGGCAGGTGCTAGCCCGGCTGGAAAAGCAACAGGGCAAAAGCAGCGCCGAAGCGGTGGAGGAATTGCCGCTGTTCGCCGCGCTGAAAGAGCCTGAGCCTGAGGCTCCGTATGATCTGGGGCCTGTCGAGCCTGCCCCGGCTGTGCCCAGCCCCGTGGAAGAAGCGCTCGCCGAGCTTGATCCAGACAGCATGACGCCGCGCGAGGCGCTCGACGCGCTGTACAAGCTCAAAGCGCTGATAGGCGACTAAAGCCGCTCCTATAATATGCTGCCCCGAAGTGCCGAGGTGAAATCTTGATACCCTTGAATGGCGTCACCTATTGGCACGCCGAGTGCTGCGGAAAACATAAAAATAAAGCCGAAAAACAGCCCGTTTGCAGTTTGTGAAAACCATAACAGCGCGATTAGAATGAATATTCCGAAGTATCCGACGCTTTCGAATTGCTGCCGTACATTATGCGGGAGATAGGGCGCTAGCGCTCCATAGCCGTCAAGTGGGGGGATTGGCAGCAGGTTCAATACAGCCGCACAGACTTGCAACCAAGCCAGGAAAGCGAGGATGGGCGCTGCGTGGGTGCCGCTTACAAAGTCAAGCCGCACGATGGAGCCGAGCACGATAGCGAACATCAGATTGGTGGCTGGACCCGCAAGCGATACGGCGGTTTCCCAGGCTCTGCTCCGCAGAAGGCTCGTGTTGATGTACACAGCACCGCCCGGCAGGCCAATGCCGCCAAGCGCGAGGATTATCATCGGTATAAAGAGGGAAGAGACCGGGTCCATGTAGCGCATGGGATTGAAGCTGAGATAGCCTTTATCTCTCACGCTGGTGTCGCCACCCCAATAGGCAACAGCCGCATGGCCGAATTCGTGCAGACATATTGAGAACACCCAAAAGACCATTACAAGAAGGAACGTCACCGGATGCCCTCACGATCGCTATAAGAAATTCCATGTTATGGGTGCGTTAACCGCCCCATTGGCTGGTTACGATGTTGGCCGATCGTTTGTCAACCTTGACGCACAGCTCCCAAGAGGCAAGATAATACGCATAGCATCGCAGTTTTTTGCCCGTGCATCGATTTTAACAGGCCCTGGCTTGTGGCCTCAGTCTGGATTGATGCACTATCATAGACAGGAATATCGCTCGTGAACGCCCCGCAGAAACCAAAATCCGATCCGGCAGCCCCGTTTAAGCGTTCGCTTGGCGTTGGATCTTCAACTCGCGTTTTCTACCGAAACGCCGGGCTTGAAAGACCAATCCGTGGTGTCGCTGCCGCTTATGCCGCGTGCGCCCATGCGTAAAGACCTTGCCGTGCTGCGCGGCTACGCTGATTCCATCGCGCTGACGACTGCGTGCCATGATAACAAGCTTCATGCGCGTCTCACGCCCGTGAATGAGCAGGCGCGTGCGGTGTTCGAAGCTGTAGAGCAGGCTCGCGTGGAAGCGGTCGGCGCGACCCGGATGAAAGGCGTCGCCGCTAATCTCACCGCCAAGATCAGAGCGAAATACGACGCACGCCCTGCTTATGAAGCAGATACGTCGCGCGAAGAGGCTCCGCTTGACGAAGCTATGGCGCTTCTGGTGCGTGAACGTTTGCTTGGCGCCAAGCCGCCAAAGCGCGCGGCTCCAATTCTCGATGCATGGCGTCCATGGATCAACCAGCGCGCGGGTGCGTTGCTGGACAAGCTGAAAACCAATATGGACGATCAGGAAGCTTTCGGCCGCCATATGCGCGATGTGCTCCACGCGCTTGAGCTTTTGGAAGATCCTGCCGCCCACGAAGAACAGCAGCCAGAAAGCGGCGACGA
Source organism: Alphaproteobacteria bacterium (assembly GCA_037387425.1). Taxonomy (GTDB): domain Bacteria; phylum Pseudomonadota; class Alphaproteobacteria; order Rhizobiales; family Rhodomicrobiaceae; genus JARRLC01. The sequence goes on along the minus strand of JARRLC010000005.1, from coordinate 46,750 downwards.
AGCAAACGAAGACCAGTCTCCCGCTCCTGGCGGCGAGGAAGAAGAAAGCTTTGCTGCATCTGACCGCTCCGACGAGCAACTGGACGATACCACCTCGGAAGAGGCTTGCCAGCAAAGCGATTTCAGCGAGGGGGAAAGCGCTTCTGAAGACACGCCGCAGGATAGCGCGCCGCCTCGCCGCCAGAACATCTCGGTGCTCGATGATCCGGCGAGCTTCGGTTATAAAGTTTTCACGCGCCAGTATGACGAGACTATTCCTGCTGAAAACTTGTGCGATATGGCCGAGTTGGAGCGCTTGCGCAGCTTTCTCGATAAGCAGCTTGCCGCCTTGCATGTCGCTGTTTCACGGCTGGCGAACCGCCTTCAGCGCCGCTTGCTGGCGCAACAGAACCGCGCGTGGGATTTCGATCTGGATGAAGGCATTCTCGATACGGCGCGTCTGTCGCGCGTGGTGACTGATCCATTCCAGCCGCTTTCGTTCAAGCGTGAGCGCGATACCAATTTCCGCGATACGGTGGTGACGCTGCTTATCGATAATTCCGGTTCGATGCGTGGGCGGCCTATCATGATCGCAGCGAGCTGCGCCGATATTCTGGCGCGTACGCTGGAGCGTTGCGGCGTGAAGGTGGAAATTCTCGGCTTCACCACGCGGCACTGGAAGGGCGGGCAGTCGTTCAAGCTCTGGCAGGAAGCAAACCGGCCTTCTGCGCCCGGCAGGCTGAACGATCTTCGCCACGTTATTTACAAAGCGGCGGACGTGCCATGGCGGCGCGCGCGGCGCAATCTCGGCCTGATGATGCGCGAAGGGCTGTTGAAGGAGAATATCGACGGCGAAGCGCTCGCCTGGGCGCATAACCGGCTGATCGGACGCCCGGAGCAGCGCCGTATCCTGATGATGATCTCCGACGGCGCGCCGGTGGACGACACCACGCTTTCATCCAATTCGGGGACGTATCTGGAACAGCACCTGCGCAAGGTGATCCACGAAATCGAGACTTATTCGCCGATTGAGCTGATCGCCATTGGCATCGGTCACGATGTCACGCGCTATTATCGGCGGGCTGTGACCATCACCGACGCGGAAGAGCTAGGCGGCGCGATGACTGAAAAACTCGCCGAGCTGTTTGAGGAAGAAGGTTCCCCAAGCGTGCCAAAACGCCCAGGCAGAATGCGCCAGACAGTATAGCATAAGCGCCTGCCCACGAAGCTTGCCACATCACCGGCGCGATCTCCGCCTCCTGTGATGTCGGCGGCGGTGACGGTGACGCTTCCGCCGATGCATAGCGGCGTGTTTTTTCTTGATGGCAAGATGCTTTATAGTCGGAAGTTGGGCAATCTGTTCTGGCAGCGAATAAGATTGAGTAGGTTTGATATATGCAGGACTATACCCATCATCCTTCAAATCTTTGATGATCTTTTCCAGATTGTTGATTGTCACCTGCTTGACATCGTGGAACAGCAAGATGCCTTGTCCGCGTTTGGCTAAACGCTTCTTCAACGTAGCTGCCAGGTGATGACGGCTCCGGCGTTCTGTATCGCCCGCCACAACATCTACAGACCACACACTGATATTGCGCTTGGCAAGATACGTCAAAAGCTTCTTTGAGTGAATAAGCCCTGGGAACCTGAAGAACGGCGCCGATGGCTTGCCAAGCGCCTGATTGATAGCTGTAAAACCATGCTCGATCTCGGCTTGGGCGCGCGCGCTGGAATAACGCGTCAGCCGCAACGGATGCGACCAGGTATGTGTACCGATTACATGGCCGCGCCGCGCTACTTCGCGCACGATTTCAGGGTGTTCATGCGCCATATCGCCGATCATGAAAAACACGGCCTTGATGCAATGTTTATCAAGAATATCGAGAATTTTCGGCGTGCGTTTAGGGTGCGGGCCGTCATCGAACGTGAATACGACCTCGCCTTCCTTCAGCGGTATTGTATCGCGGTATTGAATGAGACCGAACTTCGGCCCGCCGGTGCTGTCGAGCGGAATAGCGCGGCCCGGACCGAAGGCATCGGCGGGACATGCGGGGCGGGCTTTCGCCGTTTTGTCGGCGCCCTGAGCGTCTTCAGCTTCAAGATTGGTGTCCGAGCTTCCATTGAGCGCGCTGGTGCGAATATGTTCGCCGCCCGAATGCGCCAAATGTATCGTTTGCGGATTGAGGAAATGGGTGGTCGATAGCCGGAAGCCGATGAGCGATAGCAGCACCAGCAGCACCATGAAGCCATAAAGTATGAAAATCGGACGTTGTTCAGCCTGCTTTTCAGCGTCTTTGCCGGAAGTTTCTGGCGTCTGGGTGGTCTTGGGACCGTCACCTGTGGTCGTCAAACTGTTATTCCCCCTCATCAACCGGCGGCCTGCCGTTCTCATGCAATCCGGATATGCTCAAATTTTAGCACGAACTCTATGGTCCGCACACGTCGGTTTCTTTAGAATGCAACTCCCTCAGATCAGCATTTGCCAGCCTTTTGCCAATGGCAAGCGGAAATGCCGGGAGTCTCGATTAGGTACAGTTTTCCTTACTCTTGCGTAAATACCGGCGCATCCGGATTGCCATTAGAGCGTTTTCCGATCTAACCGGACCGGAAAATGCTCTAACTTCTTATTCTGTCGCATTTCCACGAGCGCGGGAAGTCTTCAACTTTTGCTGAAGATGCTCTAAAGGCGACAACGTGATCGTATGGTAAACAGCCAATTCAGCATGTTTCGTATCTTGCTATTGACTATAGCCCTAGATTAAACGTTTTTTCCGAATTCCTTTTCGAGAGCATCCAGATATGTGTCACTAGAGTTGATATCAATTCGTGCCCACAGCGGAAAGTGATCTGAAAGCTGGTAGGTTTTCCAATTTGAGAAATACTCTTTCAAATCATCGTCATTCATTTCTTGGCCGTTTGGTGAAGCCTTGGCATGTTCTGAATATTCTTCGAAATCTTCCGGGCGCATAATTTCGTCGAAAAGGCTAATGAAACCGGCATTGGGTTTGCCATCGGTCCCTTGCCCCTCGATGAATTCTATAACGCCAGGTTTGTTCTTGAAGGCGATCTGATCGTAAAACTTGTCCTGCTTAAAGTTCGTGCGCAATTTTAGCGCCTCAGGCACCGTGAAGCCCTGATCGTTGAGTGCCTGCATGGTTTTATGATCAGGGTGGACGATGTTGAAATCGCCAAGGAGTATTAATGCGCGTTCTTCTTCCAAGTCTTCGTCGGCGCGCTTGGCAAAAAACTGTGCAACTTTCTCAATTTCCTCGACACGCTGGGTGAGTTTGTCGCCACTTTCGGAGCCGTAATAGATGTGCACAGTACAAATGCTGAACTTAAACCATCCTGCCTGGAACGCACATACATAGGGTGTTCGACGAAACTGCTTGCCGGTAAACAATTCCTCGCTGTCTCCTTCGCGATTACCTGTAATAAGCATGGATGTGGGGAGGACGATTTCACCGGCAATATTCTGAAAATGAACCTTGCGCTTGTCGAAGACAAAGAGCAGTCGCTCTCCATTGCCACCGAGACTACGATCAGTAATATCCGAAGCTATGAAATCGTAGTTCGGACCGAGGATATCCATAACCTCGTTCCACTCATCCAGATCGCCGACTTCCTGGACAGCAACCATATCAAAACGGGAAATGATTTCCGCGATATAAAACCATGTCTCTGGTAGGCGCCGACCGAAGCCGCGGCGTGTGCCCGACTTGCCGAAATCGCGGATATTCCAGGTGGAAAGCAGTAAAGATTGATCGCTGTCCTTGGCTGGTAAGTCTTTGTCGAGCTTAGCGCGCAGACGCTTGAGGGCCTGGGTAGCCCGCATGCGTTCTTTGAATGTCCGTAGCTTGAAACGCAGATGATAATATTGGGGCATTTTGCTGTCGCCTTTGTTTTTTGAGAAATGATCTGGATGGCTGGGTAAATGTGCACCTTTGCGTGCTGTACATATGCCAGCGAGTTTATTTGACGCAAGCTACACCTGAGTACGCAATACCTCGTTATTTACATACGCTCTTTGCGTTTTGGCTACTCTATAATTGCTTATTTGCCACGCGATCAGGCAAGCATCGCGGTGAAATCGTAGTTTAAGATAAACTACTTATGGCGCAGCGCACTCTTTCATTAATATGATTTACATGGGAGCTTATGGCTCGATCCCGACATGGCTTTTCGCTGGAAAACGAAAAGGCGTGTACGCGTGTGAAACGTACCCTTTGCTTTGGGGGCACTAAGGGAGGGAGCAGTTATACTATGGCGTTTGGTACAGCTAGCGCAGCCCGCGGGTCAGGTTTGCAATCGGATTGCCGCGAAGGCTCAATGAAACTATCTGCTGACAGTAAAATGCACACTAAAATCAATAGGTTGTTAGTGTGGCGGGTTTTTCTGCGCGGTATGACATGTTCACAGCCTCCTATCTCCGCATTTCGAATAGGAAAGTTATTCTCCAGCCTTATGTGCCTGGTATTGTTTGCAGCAAACCTTGCAGTTCCTCTTACAGCGCATGCCGGAAAAGGAGGGGTGCATGGCAGCAACCATTCTGGCGGCAATGGGCACGGTGGTGGCAACGGCGGTGGGCATGGCGGTGGCAATGGTGGAGGCCACGGCGTTGGCAACGGTGGCGGCAATGGCGTTGGCAATCGTGGAAATAAGGCGGGCGGCGGCGGCGGTTTAGGTAACGCCTATGGTCATGGTAATATGGGCGATCTGGGGAGCACAGGGCTCAGCAACCAGAGCCGGGATATTAGCGGAACTGAGGCTTTGCGCGAGGCCGCCCAACCCAATCCAAACAGTTTCGAAGCCTCAAAATTCGATGAAAAATGGAAAGCTGCGACCGATATAGAAATTGAAGTCGATGCGTCTACATTAAAGAACTTAGGGGACATCACAAAGAACGCTGTGGATTATCTCGGCTCGATTGCAGTTTCCAGCGAGACGGAACGAGATGATTCTTCTGTGGAGGTCAAATCTAATAGTGCCTCCGCCAAGGCGAACCCTTCTAGCGCCACCGCTAAGGCGAACTCTTCTGATGCCTCCGACAAGGCGAACTCTTCTGATGCTTCCGACAAGGTGAACCCTTCTAGTGCCACCGACAAGGCGAACTCTTCTGATGCTTCCTACAAGGTGAACTCTTCAAGTGTCTCCGACAAGGCGAACTCTTCTGATGCCTCCGACAAGGTGAACCCTTCTAGTGCCTCCGTTAAGGCGAATGCTGCCTCCGCCTCTGCGAAGTCGAAAACTCTCATTAGTACGACAAACTCAAGCGAAACGATCGCAAAAACCGCAAAAACGCCTCCCGGGTTAGTCGGAAAAAGCCCCCCAGGTCTGGTCGGCAAAAGTCCGCCCGGCTTAACAGGGGTAAAACTCGATTCATCTTCCAATGGCAAAGCCCTGGGGGTGCAAAAAAATGTGACAGGCGAAGCGCTGATACCGGTTGCAAAGAAGAAAACCTCTCAGCCTGCCAACAAGATGAAAATCAAGCCCGGCACCTATTCGCCCCGTGAAGTTCTTGCTGTCAATCTCTCGCCGGAAGCGGCTGAGCGATTGCGATCTCAGGGTTTTTCGGTTCGAACGCCTTACAGAGGAGGGCAGGGGGTTAGCATTTTATCCACGCCGCGGCATATGGATGCTATGACCGCAATGCGCCACCTGAAGCGAGAGCTGCCCGGCGGACAGTTTCATCTGAACCGCTATTACCAGCTCTACCGCCCGGCAAGACAGAACAACATTTTACCGCAGCGGATACGTCCAGCCCGCGTCGGGCGCGTCGTGAAATGTGAAGGTGATCTGTGCTATGCGCAAAAAAACATTCTATGGAAGGCGAGTTTTGCCGAATGCGTAAGAGATGCGCGAGTAGGTGTTATCGATACTGACGTTGATCTGCAACATCCGACTTTCAAAGGCCAGCGGATTTCGCATGTGAGCTTCCTTCCTGAGGGCAGGGAGGCATCGCCAGATTGGCATGGGACGGGCATATTGGCGCTTCTTGCCGGACGTCCAGACAGCGGAACGCCAGGGCTTATTCATGGAGCCGATTTTTACGTCGCAAGCATTTTCTTTGTCGGTGATAACGGCAACACGCAGACCGATACCGTTTCTCTTGTGCAGGCTTTGGACTGGATGCGCGCCGCGAAAGTAAAGTTGATCAATATGAGTTTTTCCGGGCCGCAAGATGATCTTGTGCGTTCGCGTATTGCTGGTCTCAGGAAAAGCGGGGTTGTGTTTATCGCGGCTGCTGGCAATAACGGGCCGGCCAGCGCTCCGGTTTTTCCGGCGGCATATCCAGAGGTTATTGCGGTGACGGCTGTGGACAAAGAACGCCAGCTATTTCCACTTGCTGTGCGTGGTCCGCATATTGATGCTGCTGCGCCTGGTGTCCGGATTTGGACCGCTGTTCCAAAGGCGCGCGAGGGGTACCGTTCAGGCACGTCTTTTGCTGTGCCATTTGTAACGGCTGTGATGGCGCTGCAATCGCCAAAAGCATGGGATGCGCCAAAAGATACGCTGCTTGATAAGATGAAATTTGTTCATCTCGGCTCTGAAAAGGGGCGGAATTCCAACTTTGGCCGAGGTTTGATACAAGCGCCTGCAAAATGCTCAAGGCCGATCAGTAGTTTTGCTCGCAAGAGAGGGGATCGTCCCGCTCATTTCCCCCGTTAAAATAAATGCGCATATACAGGCTACTTCCGCCATCCGTCTGCAATAGCGGCAACTTCTTCGTTTTTTGCTAATGGAGCCCCTTCCATGAGAGACAAGGCCACAATATCCATCGTGTTTCTGGAAGTACCTGCCGGGATATACATATGTATAGAAGGCGCAGGTGCTATCAATGCTTGAACATGGACAAACCAGTCTCCGCCACCATTTCTGCAAGCAACGCCACTATTGCGTATAGTCTCTTTATCACCTACTTCATATTCTCGGCAATAATGGCCTTCCTTGTTCCTAAACGTCATGCGGATATTAATATGATTTGAGTTATCTTTTGGATTGTTATTTGCTATCGCCGCAGTTGTACCGTCACTGCTGGGTAATGTTTCAAGCGCATTTTGAAGTTTGGCTGATGCGTACATGCGGTTGCTTTCAATATGCACAAAGTTGTTTCGGATTGGCTTTTCTGTAACACCATTACTGTTTAGGAACCATCCGAGACCAACGCCCGCTATCATCACTGCCGCGAATAACGGTACCATATACAAGTGCGCCCCAAGTTTTTCCGCAACCCCGGCTGATTGTTGTTTGTAGCGTTCGTAAATAGCAGGCCCTGGTTTGGTTTCTTCAGGCAAAACGCGATCGAGCAGCCGTTTGGGCGATGGGGAGGGCATATGTCTGTCCATCAGTTCAGCGAGGAGCCTGCCAGTAATGCGAAAACCTTCCAACCGGTCTCGGGCCTCGGAGTCTTCTTTCAATAAGGTTTCAACATGCTCGCGCTCGGTAGGATCAAGTGTTCCGTCGACATAAGCAACTAACATTTCATCAGTGAGTTTTGTCACACATGCTACCTTTTTTAAACTGGTCGCATCGCTCCGGTGAATATTTGCCGTTTGCGTGCTTATAATTTTACAATTAAGAAATCTGTGTATCAATACTTGAGAGGATTACTTTATGAAAGCCAAGTAAAACTTAACCTGTACTGTGAGTAAGAGTAGTTTTACCTAATGCCTTCAAAAGCACTTAATGTAAGCGCACCATCTCCTTTTCAGGTTAAGATACTGTACGCATGCAGAGGTGCACAACAGCGTACGAGGTAAGGATGAACGCTTACGTTGGAAAAGGTGGTAGACAGGGGGAATGATTTGCAATCTTCCTTCTGGCGCTCTGCACTCTTCCGCGATGGCAGCGCCCCTTCTTAGACGCGAAGCAAGAAATCAACTTAACGATACAGACTTTCGCCTCTCCGCCGCCTGATATTTCATACGATTGCCCTGGACATACAGTCTATTGCGCTTGACGCTTCGCGTGAGCGTCGTTATAAACTCTCAACTGGCCACAGCGTTCGCGGTGGTCATTTATGTTTTATCCGCAATCATTGCACTTCTTAACTAGCTGGAGATTGCCATGTCCCGCCAGTGCGAGCTTACGGGCAAGAAAGCCCAAGTTGGCCATCTTGTCAGTCACTCGCAGATCAAGACGAAGCGGCGTTTCATGCCGAATCTCTGCGATGTGACACTTCATAGCGATTTGCTGGACCGTAAGGTTCGTTTGAAAATCAGCGCGCATGCGCTCCGTTCAGTGGAGCATCGCGGCGGGCTGGACGCCTTCTTGCTGAAGGCCAATAACGACGAACTTTCCGACCGTGTGCTGCGCATAAAGCGCGAAGTACAAAAGGCCGTTGCCGCCAAAGCGGAAGAAGCGTCCGCCGCTTAATGTGCTTGTCTGCCAAGTGGTGTTTCAAGTTTGACAGCGTTGTACGCAGCTCGCTAGCCAGATGGCAGGGGGCAGAATAGGCCTTGCCACCGCGAGATCACGTGGTGGCTCGCTGACATTGGTAAAACGAGGCGAGCTAAATCACTTGCTTCGTGTGGTGGTGCGTTCTGTGTCCGTTCTTCATCGAAAGTGCGATGCCTTCGGGGTGACACTTCATCACGCAGTTTGACGCATCCGCCATTCGCTTGTAACAAGCTGCATGACCAACACTTCCGCCAGCATACCGATCATCAAAACGATTGCGCCTCTCGCGCCCACCCGTGACGCGTGGCTGCTCGATATATGGGGCGTGCTGCATAACGGTGTGTCGCCATTTCCGGGCGCCGTTGACGCCTGCCAAACATTCCGCCAGAGCGGAGGTAGCGTTGTGCTGGTGTCGAACTCGCCGCGCACATGCGCCGGTGTCGCTACGCAGCTTGCTGAAATCGGCGTGCCCGAGGATTGCTACGACGGCATCGCGACATCCGGCGATGTGACACGCCATCTTATTGCGGAGCATGAGGGCAAAACCGTGTTCCATATCGGGCCGGAACGCGATCTGCCGGTTTTCGAGGGGCTCAACGTTACACTTGGCAAGCCGGAAGACGCCGCCTCTATCGTGTGCAGTGGGCTTTTCGACGACGAGAACGAAACGCCTGAAGATTACGCCGCGCTTTTCGCCCAATTGCGCACGCTCAACCTGCCTATGATCTGTGCTAACCCGGATATGGCGTGCGAACGCGGCCACCGTATTATTCCGTGTGCGGGAGCGCTCGCCAGCGAATATAAGGCGCTTGGCGGCGAGGTGCTCTATGCCGGAAAGCCTTACCAGCCGATATACGACCTAGCCCTGGCTCAGATCGCGAGCGCGCGCGGCGCAGATGTGCCGAGGGAGCGGCTTCTGGCCATCGGCGACGGAATAACCACCGACATCGCCGGAGCAGGCGCGTTGGGAATCGATAGCGTGTTCGTCGCCAGCGGGGTGTTCGTTAAGAATGCGCATGGCACGGGGTTGACCTCCGACATTGTCGCTGACCTTTTCGAAGGGCAAAGCGCACGTCCCATCGCTGCGACCGATCGGCTGGTTTGGTGACGCGCAAGTCGCCAGCGCGCTCAGACTTCAAACAGAGGCCACTCCAAATCTTTGTGCGAAATCTCCGACACAGGCAACGGCCATTCGATGCCAAAGGCCGGATCATCATAACGCACGCCGTTTGCTGCCGACGGCTCATAGAACTCCGATAGCAAATATCCGACCTCCACATTTTCGGTCAGCGCCTGGAAGCCGTGCGCGAAGCCTTGCGGAATGTAGAGCCGGTGGCGATTCACCTCGGTCAGTTCAAACGCTTGCCAGCGGCGGAAGGTGGGGGAATCAGCGCGCAAATCAATGATGATATCAAGGATGCTCCCGTGTAGCGCCGTCACCACTTTCACCTCGGCATGAGGTTCGCGCTGAAAATGCATGCCGCGCAGAGTGCCTTTCTCACGCGAAAAAGACGTGGCGTGCTGCACAAATTGCGTTTCCAACCCGTGCTCGGCGAACTCGCGCACGCAGAACGTCCGGGCAAAGAAACCACGATGATCGTGCACCGGCTCGGGCTCGATAAGCTTAGCCCCAGCCAGGGGCGTATCATGAAAACGCATGTATAAAACCTTAACTTTGCGATCAGGGGAATATAAAACGCACCCGTATCACGCAAAATTGCTACTGTATATAGTAGTGACTAATTCAAAAACATTTACACTTGATAAAATTTATAGGCATCTTCAAATATACATATTTATATAAAATGCAATTTAATAACTACTTCTACGGCATTAGCTTCGTATTGCACCGTCAACGCTGTATATCATGGTGAATTCTCGCGCCTCATAAAACGGCGGCAACTACAGGGTGCTCAATGACTGTCCATACCACGCTTAACTCCACCGACCAGCACGCGCTCGTTTCGGCCTCTTGCCGTATTTGCGGCACCAAGCTTGAAACGAGCTTTGTAGATCTGGGGATGTCGCCATTATGCGAAAGCTTCCTCAAGCGGGATGAACTGGACGCGATGGAGCCGTATTTCCCGCTGCATGCGCTGGTCTGCCCGGAATGCTTCCTGGTGCAGCTCAAGGAATATGTGAGCCCGGAACATATTTTCCGCGAATATGCGTATTTCTCGTCGTATTCGACATCGTGGGTGGCGCACGCCAAAGCCTATTGTGAGATGATCTCGAACCGGCTGAATCTTGGGGGACAAAGCTTAGCTGTAGAACTCGCCAGTAACGACGGCTATCTGCTTCAGCATTTCTTGCCGCTCGGTGTGCCGGTGCTTGGCATCGAACCGGCGGTGAACGTAGCGAGCGTGGCGATTGAAAAAGGCATCCCCACAGTGACCGAGTTTTTCGGTGTGAAGCTGGCCGAGCAACTCACCGCTAAGGGCACGAAAGCCGATTTAATCGCTGGAAACAATGTGTTGGCCCAGGTGCCCGATATCAACGACTTCGTGGGCGGTATGCAGCGGCTTCTGAAGCCGGAAGGCGTGATCACACTGGAATTTCCGCACCTGGAACGGCTGATGGCGGAAAATCAGTTCGACACCATCTATCACGAGCATTTCTCGTATTTCTCGCTGATAACTATCGAGCGGCTTGCTGAGCGTCACGGCCTTATGCTGATTGATGTGGAAGAGCTGCCCACCCATGGCGGTTCGCTGCGCGTCTACTTGGCGCATGCTGATTCCTCGCATGAGGTTGCGCCCAGTGTCGCCGCGCTTTTGGAGCGTGAAGACCGGCTCGGCTTCCGCGATATTCAGACATATGCGCGTTTTGCAGAGCAAGTGCGAGCAACCAAGCGCAAGATACTTTCCTTCCTTATTGAAGCGAAAAACCAAGGCAAGACAATTTGCGGTTATGGTGCGCCGGGTAAAGGTAATACGCTTTTGAATTACTGTGGTATCGGCACAGATTTCTTTGATTTTACCGTGGATCGCAACCCTTACAAGCATGGTCGTTTCACGCCTGGTATGCATATCCCCATTTTGCCGGTGGAAGCGATCGATGAAGCCAAGCCCGACTACATCTTCATTCTGCCGTGGAATTTGCGCAGCGAGATTACCCAGCAGATGCGCCATGTCGGCGAGTGGGGCGCAAAGTTTATCGTCCCCATTCCTGAAGTGTCACTCGTCGATCCGAAGGAGTTGCAAAAATGAAAGTAGTTCTTTTTTGCGGAGGTCTCGGTACACGCATCCGTGAATATTCGGAAAACGTTCCAAAACCTATGATTCCCGTCGGTCACCGGCCGATATTGTGGCACATCATGCAGTATTACAGCGCCTATGGGCATCGCGACTTTATTTTGTGCCTGGGATATAAGGCCAACATCATCAAGGAGTTTTTCGTCAACTATCACCCGCATATTTACGCCGATTGCATCGTTTCCAATCACGGTGCGAATATCGAATATCTCGGCGATTTGCCTGAAGACTGGCGTATCTCGCTGATCGATACAGGCATTTGGCGAAATATTGGCGAACGGCTCTGGGCGGTGCGCGACCATGTGGCGGGGGAAGACATATTTCTCGCCAATTACAGCGACGGTCTGTGCGATGTGAACCTCAACGACATGATTGCCCGTTTCAAGCGAAGCAATAAAGCGGCCTGCTTCCTGGCGATTCGTCCGCCGCTGACATACCACCTCGTCGATATGGAGCAGGACGGCAGCGTAAAACAGTTCCGCAGCTCGGATGCATCGGAAGTCTGGATTAACGGCGGGTATTTCCTCTTTAAGCCGAAGGTGTTCGAATATATGCGGCCCGGCGAAGAATTGGTGTTGGAGCCGTTCCGACGCCTGATCGCCGATAATGAGCTGATGGCCTACAAATATACAGGTTTCTGGCGCTCCATGGATACGCTGAAAGATCGCCAGATGCTCGAAGATATGGTTGAAAACGGCCAGATGCCCTGGACCGTGGAGCATGATACGCGCGCCACAACGCCCCCCTACCGGATGGCCGGCGAATGAAACCGTTGCAACTGGCCAGAGCGGGCGAACCGCTATCGGTTTTGTGCCTCGGCGCGCATTCCGATGATATCGAGATCGGCGCAGGCGGCACGATTTTAAGCTGGATCGCGGCGGGAGCGCTTCTCAACGTGCATTGGTGCGTGTTGAGTGCCAGGGCTGCGCGCGCCGATGAAGCCGCTGCATCGGCGGAGGCGTTTCTGGCGCGGGCGTCGGGAAAAAACGTGGAGCTGTGTGAGTTCCGCGATGGGTACTTCCCTTATGACGGTGTAGCGCTGAAAGACTGGTTCGAGGGGCTGAAACAGCGCGTCAATCCGGATGTGGTGCTCACCCATCAGCGCGAAGATGCCCACCAGGATCACCGCGAAATATGCGCCCTGACTTGGAATAGCTTCCGCGATCATCTTATATTGGAATACGAAATTCCAAAATGGGATGGCGATTTAGGCCAACCGAATTTCTATATCCCGGTGAATGAGGACATCCTCACCCGCAAGATTGAGCTGCTGCAAGCTCATTTCGGCTCGCAGCGCTCAAAGGATTGGTTCAACGACGAAACTTTCCGTGGGCTGGCACGACTGCGCGGCATGGAAGCGCGCGCACCCAGCGGCTACGCGGAGGCGTTTTACGCTCGGAAGCTGGTGGCAGGGTAGGCGCGCGCGGCCAGTCCCAACTCGGGTCGCCCCTCCTGAAGCGTCGTTCAGACCGCTATACAGCTTACACTTGCTGCTCCATGGAACGGCGACGGCTACGCGAGATGGAGGTTGCCACAATGACGGCGAGAATGATTCCGCCGCTTGCCAATCCAAGTGCGCCGAGAATTGTAACGATTAGCTTTATACCGAAGCCTTGACCGATCGCCAGCACCGTACGCGGTTCTGTGTGTCCATCATCAAAGGAGGTGGCGACCTGGTATCGTCCGGGTTTGTCTATTTTGAAACCCATGATGGATTTTCCAACCCGACCATCCACCATGTAGGTTGAGTTCATCCGGGTTGGGCCTAACGGCACCTCTGCTCCTGTTTCTACAGAGGTGAGCTTTATGTTCAGCCCAAAGATAAAAGGTGAAATGTACACCTTACCGTTCAGCATACTGCGGCTTTCATGGTAAATGGTGTATTTGCCCGGTTGCGCCAGGGTGATTTCCTCATTTCCTGGCGCTAAGATCCGATGAGACTCGCTGTTTAATTGAGGTAGGCGCGCCATCAAAAATGCGCCCATAGCGACAAAACCGCCAATCGCGATGATCACCGCCAGCCCATACCACCAACGGCTCGGCGCCAGGCGTTCATCGTATCTCTCGATCGGGTTATTCATTTGATGGTCTCTCTGTTGGAAGTACTGCTAACGGATAATAGGGCTTCGATGTGGCCTCAATGGGATTCGTCTATCGTGTTATAATTGTTGTTCATGACTCGCGGAATGCAAGCTGTCACGCTATAAGGGGAGTAGCGCCTATTTTTATCCGCAGGCGTATGAATATGAGGAAAACGAATGGCAAATGTCGCGGTGATCGGCTCACAATGGGGCGATGAGGGAAAAGGAAAGATTGTCGACTGGCTGTCAGAGCGCGCTGATATTGTAGTGCGTTTCCAGGGTGGGCACAATGCCGGGCATACGCTGGTAATTGGGAATAACGTATATAAGCTATCGTTGCTGCCGTCTGGTGTGGTGCGTCCTGGCAAAATGTCGGTGCTCGGCAATGGCGTGGTGCTTGACCCTTGGGCGCTGGTGAAAGAAATCAGGTCTTTGCGCGACATGGGGGTGGAAATTTCCCCCGACAATCTGCGCATCGCCGAGAATACGCCGCTGATTTTGCCACTGCACCGCGAGCTTGACGTTCTGCGCGAGACGGCGGCGGGGGCAAGCGCCATCGGCACCACCAAGCGCGGCATCGGTCCGGCCTATGAAGACAAAACGGGTCGCCGCGCCATCCGGCTGATGGATTTGCGTAACCAAGAAATGCTGCGCGAGAAGGTGGAACGTCTGTTGATGCACCATAACGCGCTTCGGCGTGGATTGGGTGTGGACGAAGTATCCGCCGACGCGCTATTCGCTGAGTTGATCGCCATTTCAACCGAAGTGTTGCCATTCATGGATCGCGTTTGGCAAATCCTTGCCGAGCACCGACGTGACGGCAAGCGCATCCTGTTTGAAGGCGCGCAAGGGGCGTTGCTCGATATTGATCACGGCACTTATCCATTTGTGACGTCATCCAATACTGTGGCCGCGCAGGCCGCCTGCGGCTCAGGCATGGGACCGCACGCGGTAAACTATGTGTTGGGCATCACCAAAGCTTACACAACGCGGGTAGGGCAGGGGCCTTTCCCCACCGAGCTGCTTGATGAAACCGGGCAGACGCTCGGTCAGCGTGGCAATGAATTCGGTACGGTTACCGGAAGGGCGCGCCGTTGCGGCTGGTTCGATGCCTGCTTGGTGCGTCAGACCGTGAAGGTGGCAGGTATTGACGGCATCGCGCTCACAAAACTCGATGTGCTCGACGGTTTCGATGAGCTTAAGATCTGCGTCGGATACCGGCTTGATGGTCAGGAGATTGACTATCTGCCAGCCGCTGAGTGCGCTCAGGCGCGCGTGGAGCCGATCTACGAGACCATGCCAGGCTGGAAGGAAACAACCCAGGGCGCGCGGAGCTGGGCGCAACTGCCCGCTCAGGCTGTAAAATATGTGCGTCGGCTGGAAGAACTGATCGAAGTGCCGGTTGCACTGTTGTCCACCTCGCCGCAGCGTGACGATACGATTTTGGTTCACGACCCGTTCGCGGATTAGGGTGAGCAAAGCTTTGCGATATGCGAAAAGAAACGGTTGAGCTTTTACAGCTTATACCGCACCCCTTGTATATTGTTGGCAATTTGATCATATCTAATGAAAATGTATGTTGCCGTGAAAGTGGTTTGCTGGGAATATGCTGTCAATTCAGCAGAAAACCCCTTCGCGGTTTAATACGAGACGTTTCTGAGAGGATATGAAATGGCACGGCCTGAAAGAGATTCCATTGATGCTAGATACGCAGGTATCGAAGCGGTTGATGAAGGTTTGCGCACATTTATGCTGCGCGTATACAACTATATGTCCGCCGGGCTTGCCATTACTGGCGTGGCAGCGTTCATGATATACAATCTGGCGCTTCCGGGTGAGGGGGAAACACCTGCCGCCCTGCTTAAAAACGGTGTCGCGCTGAACGCATTTGGCGTGTCGATATATTTGTCATGGATGCGCTACGTGATCATGTTTGCACCGCTCGTGATGGTGTTCTTGGTCATGGGGAACCTGCGAAATATGAGCGTGCAAGGCGCGCAGTTGGCCTTCTGGAGCTTTGCGGCGCTGATGGGGCTCTCCATTTCGTCGATCTTCATCGTCTATACAGGCGCTTCGATTGTGCGCGTGTTCTTTATCACGTCAGCCGCGTTTGGTGCGCTGAGCCTTTACGGCTACACCACCCGCCGCGATTTGTCGCCGTTCTACTCTTTCCTGATCATGGGTGTGGTGGGATTGATCCTTGCGTCAATCGTGAACCTGTTCATCGGATGGAGCGTGTTGCAAATGGCGATCTCGGCGATTGGCGTGTTGGTATTCGCCGGATTGACAGCTGTCGATACCCAGCAGATCAAGGAATCCTACTATGATGGCGACGGCGATGTGGTTGCAGGCAAGAAAGCAATCATGGGCGCGCTGCGGCTCTATCTCGACTTCATCAACATGTTCTTGATGCTGCTGCACTTGTTTGGCGGCAGTCGGGAATAGCCGCTGCTCAGCGGTTAGATCCGCAGGTAACGAATTATTAGGCGCGTTTAAAATACGTGTCAGATGTATTGATATAGCCCCGCCTTTACAGGCGGGGTTTTTCTTTGGGTTTTGTTCTGTTGTGATACATGTTTTCATGTATTGCTACATAATTCATACGATATGTATTGCAATAAAACAGATGCGTTATGATTTTTAATATCAACACCACACATTGATTTGACGAATATTTAGTGTCTACCAAATATGTTAGTAGAGTGGCACTTGTATAGAAGGGAGCGTAGTCATGCTCACACTGTTCAAACTAGTCATCAAATGGATGAACGCGAACTCGAAAGACGGTGTGACCGCTATCGAGTACGGATTGATTGCCGCTCTGATCGCATTGGCCATTATCGGTGGCGCAACCGCAGTTGGAACAAGCTTAGATACGCTGTTCGATTCGGTCTCCGGTGACTTGGATGATGCTGTAGGCGAATAAAGGCTGCTTGCGGACCTAGCTCTAACATCAGCATGCTTCGCGAACAGATTGTAGCAGGTTGACCACTGGCTTGTAGCGCTTGCCGGAACGAGGAGACATGGGTTTTCAGGTCTTACACGCATCACTTTGGATTATCATCCTGACTGCACTTGCAGTCGCTGCGTGGAAAGACCTGAAAACTCGTCTCATACCTGACGAGTTAACAGGAATCGTTGCGGCAAGCGGCTTTGTCCTCGGGCTGATGCTGAGACCAGAGCAAGCCATTATCAGCTTGCCTGCTGCCGTAGTCGTCTTTCTCGGGTTGGGTGTGTTGTCACATTTCAACCTGATGGGCGGCGGAGATGTCAAGCTTATCAGCGCGGCAACCTTGCTGGTACCGCCTGAAAGGATCGGGCATCTGCTTTTAGCCATCGTTCTGGCGGGCGGTGTGCTGAGCTGCGTATATATTATCGCACGGATCGTGCTGAGAAGTGCGTCTGTCCACAAATCCCCCGTCGCGGTAAGCGCGGCGGAAGAAGTCAGCCGGAATACGGGGGGATGGTTCTCCAATGAATGCTCGCGCATATGCGCGGGCGGTCAAATGCCATATGCGCTGGCTATCGTGGGCGGCGTGATAGGCGCCATTGCAGGAGAACTTTCTCAATGTCTATCAGGAAATTTCTGCTCGCTATAGGTCTACTGTTTGTTCTGGGTGGATTGGCGCTGTCCGTTTCCTGGATAAACCAGATGAATTCGCGCCCCAGCAAGGTTGAGAAGCCCAAGCCGAAGCTTCCTGCCGTGCTGGTGGCGTCGCATGCGCTGCCAATCGGAACGTTGTTGCGTCGGGAAGATTTCAGTTGGCGCGAGATCCCAAAGAGCAAGGAAAAGCGCAAACGCAAAGGTAAGCAAAAACATAAGCGCGAGCCAGGTATGCTCGTGCGGGGGAAAGTGTCGGAAACCACGTATTTCGGCGCCATAACGCGGCGCGGTTTCGCTAAGGGGGAAGCGTTTACCACTCACGATCTGCTTAAACCGGGCGATAGGCACTTTCTGTCAGCGGTTCTCAAGCCGGGACATCGCGCGGTGGCTGTCTCAATTAATGCGCCGCAAAGCTCTTCGGGTCTGCTTCTGCCTGGAGACTTTGTAGATGTGATCCTCACGCAAAGCTTTGACGCGC
Organism: Alphaproteobacteria bacterium; assembly: GCA_037387425.1. GTDB lineage: Bacteria > Pseudomonadota > Alphaproteobacteria > Rhizobiales > Rhodomicrobiaceae > JARRLC01. The sequence continues at coordinate 28,954 of JARRLC010000005.1, read as the reverse complement.
GAACGTTAAATCAAGCACGCCGTTCAGTTGGCGAAACAATATTAAGATACCGTCGCGTGGTGGCTGTAGAAAAAGAACTGGAAAACAAAGGCAAAGGCGTTGTGGCTAAAGCCAAGTCTGTTGCCAAGTCGAAGTCGCGTCCGCCGAAAACCATCACACTTGAAGTCACGCCGCGAGAAGCTGAGAGACTGTACGTCGCCATGCAACTCGGGAAATTACAGTTTTCAGTTTGTGCCCTGGAAGGCGCAGGCGCTGAAATGGCGCAGATAAAGAAAAACAGGAGTCCAATATGGGCTGCGGATGTTTCCCCTGCTATCCGTCAGGTCGTGCTTTTAGGGGCAAAATCCAAATCCGGCAGTTCGGTGGAAGGATCGGTGCGCCGTCCACCGCTATCCCTCAAATGGGAATGATGGAAAGTTTGTATGTGTTTCCATGTGGTTAGACAAGTTGAGGCGCGTAAGTAATGGGTATAACCGGGAAAATCTCCGCAGACCCCGGCAATTCTGTATCTGTGCCGCGTATCAGAGCGTTCATTAACGATTCGGAGTCTGATGGAATTGTGCGTCAGGCGCTGTGCGACCTTGGCATTGAAGATGTGGTTGTCTCTACGGGGAATGTAACGACAGCGATATCCGCGCTTGCTAAATGTCCGTCGCCGCGTCTGCTGATTGTCGATATTACCGGCGTGGAAGATCCAGTCGCAAATATTCTGGAACTTAACGATGTATGCGAGCCAGGCATCAGCATTATCGGTGTGGGGAAAAGCAACGATATCGGGCTTTATCGGCGATTGAAAAACGCTGGTGTTATCGAATATTTTTTTAAGCCGTTGGTGCGCGACCTTATTACGCGATCGTGTCACGATGTTCTGACAGACCGTTTTGATCAGCCGAGCCTTTACTCAGGCAAGCTTGTGTTTTTTCTTGGCGTGCGCGGCGGCGTTGGCACGACCACGCTGGCAACCAATGCAGCGCTTTTCCAGGCGGAAGTGCGTCAGCGCTGGACCATGCTGGTGGATATGGATGTCCAAAGCGGTGATAGCGCTCTGATTTTCGATGTGGCGACAACTGATGCGTTGCGCGAAGCCTTCGAGCACCCTGAACGCGTGGACAAGCTGTTTCTGGAGCGCGGCGCTATCCATGCCAGCCAGCGCCTCAATATGCTGTCCTCGCTTGAGCCATTGGATTCTCTTATTGAGGGGACAGAAGAGTCTATAACCTTGCTCTTGGAAAATCTCGTTCGGCGTTATCGGGCGGTGTTTGTTGATCTGCCGGTTTCAGCGGCGGCGTTTCTGCCGCAAATACTGAAAATGCCGAGTACATGTGTGCTGATCGGCAATCAATCGCTTAGTTCGGCGCGCGATTTGGCGCGCTGGCGCGAATTCATCGGCCCTAATACGCGCGAACGCCGCACGGTTTCAGTTTTGAACTGCAACATGGCGCATGGCGGTTTGAAGCCTGTCGATTTCGCCCGTGCATGCGGGCAAGCCCCGGAAATCTATATCCCTTATGACCGCAAGCTGGCGGAAGCCTCAAATTTCGGCATTCAGGCCATGCAGAAATGTTCATCGTTTCGAGCAGAGTTATCGCATCTGCTCCACGAAGTCATGGGTGAACCCCTTGGCAAATCCCGCTCGTTGATTAAGAGGATTTTCCACAAATGACGATTCGTTTTGGTAAAAAGACAGTGGAAGAAAGTGCTCCTCCTCCCCCGGCAACGCCGGCGCCGAGCGCCTCGCCTCCGTCACCCAAGAAGCAGGATGCCAAAGACGTATTCTTGGCTGGACCAAAGGCTACGGCGCAGAATCCGACTGATGTTATTCGCGACCAGGTGCTCCAGCGCATCGAACCGGCTACTGCCGTGCGCATGAACAAGGCGGAGCTGACCGAATTTGTCGACTCGCTGGTGATGACAATCGCGAGCGAGCGTAAACTGTTGATGAACCAGGATGAACAGGATGCGCTTGCAGTAAATATCGTCGATGAAATGATCGGCCTGGGGCCAATTGAGCCCTTGCTCAACGATCCATCGGTTTCCGATATTCTGATTAACGGCGCTTACATGATCTATGTGGAGCGGCGCGGCAAGCTGGAGCTTACTAAGGCGCAGTTCCGCAATAATGCGCACGTTTTGCACGTGGCCCAGCGTATCGCGTCTTCCATTGGCCGCAGCGTCGATGAATCCAATCCGATGCTGGATGCGCGCTTGGCCGATGGCAGCCGCGTTAACGTGATTATTCCACCGCTCAGCCTGAACGGCCCGACTATCTCCATTCGTAAGTTTGTGAACAACATGTTGGGCTTTTCGAAGTTCGTCACGAATGGGTCGATTTCGGCTCCCATGGCCCGCGCATTGGAGATCGCAGCCCGTTGTCGTCTTAACATCATCATATCCGGGGGGACGGGTTCGGGCAAAACAACCATGCTGAACGCGCTTTCCAGCATGATCGATCCGACGGAACGTATCGTTACCATCGAAGACGCGGCGGAATTGCAGCTCCAGCAAGACCACGTCGTGCGGTTGGAAACGCGTCCGCCTAACATCGAAGGAACCGGCCAAATCGATCAGGCCGCGCTGGTTCGTAATGCGCTGCGTATGCGTCCTGACCGGATCATCATGGGCGAGGTGCGCGGCGCTGAGGCTTTCGACATGATGCAGGCCATGAACACCGGTCACAGCGGTTCTATGTCCACCATCCACGCCAACTCTGCCCGTGACGCTCTATCTCGCCTGGAAAACATGATCCTCATGGCTAGCGCTAAACTGCCGACCAGAGCCATTCGCGCGCAGGTCGCCAGCGCGGTGGATATCATTGTGCAGACCGAACGTATGCGTGATGGTGTGCGCCGTGTGACCGAAATCGCTGAGGTCGGGGGGATGGAAGAAGACGTCATCACCCTGGGAAATCTGTTTACCTTCCGTTTTACCGGCGAAAATTCGGCAGGTGTCTTAACCGGCGTTTTTGATGCTACGCCCAGCCGTCCGCGTTTCTTGAACCGCATGGCGTATTTCGGTCTGGCGGACGCTTTCCGCGAGGCGCTAGGCGGCGAAGTGGAACGAGAGGTCACCGAGTTCATGCAACGTAGTTCCCTCAAGATGCGTGAAACTATGGGCGGTGACATGGAGCGAGAGGGATAACGCGCATGTTGGCAAACCCCTTGATCCCTACCTTTATTTTGCTCGTAGGTGCGCTTGTGGTCGCAGGCGCATTTTTTACCACGCAGAATCCGAATGCTGAGCTGCAACGGCGTGTACAAAAGGTGACCGGCGTATCGGCGCCGCAAAAAGTGGATAAGGACGCGGCCAGAATTGTTAATGACGATATTGCCAAGGGCGAGCTTCTCAACAAACGTGTGCGGGGTATTTTTGCGGCTGGAGTAAGGTACAACTGGGCTATGCAGTCTGGCTGGGGAAAGCTGGTGACGGTGGCTGTTGTGATGGGCTTAGCTGTATGGGGGTTCGCGCATCATATGGTTGGCATTTCCGCATGGATCTCAGGGATTGCCGCGGTTTTCGCCACTTTTTTCGTGCCCCGCTTGTTGCTGCTTCGCGAGCAGCGCAAGGCGGAAACCAAATTCATGGACCTGTTTCCTGATGCGGTGGACACTATTGTTCGTATGCTGCGCGCCGGTTTGCCGATGTCGTCGGCGGTGCGCGTTGTTGGGATGGAAGGCACGCCGCCGGTCAGCAAGATTTTCATGATCCTCTCGGACCAGATCAAAATCGGCATTCCGCTGGAAGAAGCGCTCGATAGCACCAGCCAACAAATCGGCTTGTCGGATTTCCGTTTCTTCGCGGTGACTGTGTTGTTGCAATATTCCACTGGCGGCAATATCGCAGCTACGCTTGAGGTGCTGGCTACCGTTATCCGCAAGCGGCGTCAGATGCGTTTGAAGGCCAGCTCTGCGACGGCTGAAATTCGGCTGACAGCGTATGTGCTGGGCGCGCTGCCGTTTCTCACCATGGGTATTTTGCTGATAATGCAGCCTGGATATCTGTCGCCGCTGTTTAACGATCCGCGCGGCCATGTGATCCTTGGCATTGCCGCAAGCGGGTTGATGGCGTCGTTTTTGACCATGCGGTTCATGCTGCGCAGTGTGACGAAAATGTAGGAAAGGGCAGTGCTATGGATTTGACAATGCCCGATAACGCGTTTTTGCAAGAGCTTCTGGCGCCCGATAGCACGCTGCTTCAGCAATTGCTGGTGATGCTCCTCATTTTACTCATGCTTGCGGGCGGGCTGGCCATGATTGCGCTTGGCTCGCGGGAACGCGCCAAGAAGCTGTCCGCGCGTGTGGATAGGGTGCAGGCGGTGTCTGGGCGCCCTCAAAAAGCAGAAATTCCGAAACAGTCGCTTGAAGGGCGCGTGATGCCGAAGGCTGAGAAAGGCCTTACTGAGGCGGAACATCGCCACATCATGCGTGTGTTCGAGCGGTTTGGTGTGCCCGCGGATAAGGCGATATCGCGGTTCAATGTGGTTCGGCTGATTGTCACGCTGGTTGCGGCTGGTGGTGCTACGCCGTTCGTTTCGGGGCTGGCGGCTAAGTCCATCGCTCTTGCTCTGCTCGCTGTGTGTGGAGCGGGAGCGGTGGGCTGGTTAGCGCCGATGTTTATCATCCGCAAAGGGATAGAGAAACGGCGCAAGTCCATCGGCAAGGGGCTGCCTGATGCGCTGGAGCTGCTGGCTGTGTGTGTTGAGGCCGGGCTTTCGCTGGAAAATGGCTTGCAGCGCGTTTCGCGGGAGTTGAAGCACTCGCAACCGGCGCTGGCTGAAGAGCTTTCGCAGACCTGGGCTGAGATCAATATTTTGCCAGACCGCGACCAGGCGCTCACCAATTTTGCCAGTCGCGTGGATTTGCCCAGCGTGCGTTCAGTGGTGAACACCCTTTCGCAGACGTTGAGATATGGTACGCCCTTAGCGCGTTCGCTGCGTGTGGTAGCCGAAGATGTGCGCAACGATCAGCTCACCCTGATGGAAGAGCGCGCCAACAAGCTGCCCGCCATGATGACCGTGCCGGTGATGGTGTTCATTATGCCGACGATCTTCCTTATTGTCGGCGGCCCAGCGGCGCTTAAGCTGATGGATACGTTTTACAAATAACGAAGCCAGGTAAAGCTAAGTAAATACGCGTTACACGGGGGCGTTTGTTATTATTTCTCGCCGCTGCGTTCGATGAAGCGGCGGCTGCCGTTCAGCAGTTCCAGATTGTTCCAGATGATAGCGTTATCCGGATCGAGCCGCAGCGCTCTTTTGAATTGCACGCGGGCTTGTATCAGGTTGCCGCGCAGCATGTAGGAATAGCCGCGATTGTTGAGAATTTCGATTGTCTCGCCATTGAGCCGGATGGCGTGGCGATAGGCTTGGTCGGCTAGGTCGAAGCGTCCGATGCGGTCGTAGCTGGCGGCGAGGCCAACCCAAGCGGATGCGTCCTTGGGCGCGCGCTCCACGGCGGTGCGGAAATACTCGGCAGCGGTGCCGAAGCTCCCGCGGTTGAAGTATTCCGTGGCGAGGTGGTAAAGCTCATCTGAAGAATAGTATTTCACATCGCCAGGCGACTGTATGGTGGATGTTACTGATCCGGTATAGACGACATCGGCCGCCCATGGGGAGCGTTCGGCGGTGTTGGAGCACCCGCCAAGAGCAATGGTCAGCACTGCAAGTACAAAAACGGCACGCATGATATTGCTCTCCTGTAAGCCTTAGTATTTTTCGCTGCTACGCGCACCAATTTGGAAACATTGTTTATTGATGTTATTTGTCTTTGCCCGAGAACATTTTTTCCATCGTATCAATTAATGCGTTCCCTTTCTTAGATGAAGACTTCTTTTTTGCTTCTTCTCCTGTGTATACTTTGTAGTGCTTCATCATACGCGCGGCGTTAGCCGGAATGCGCCGGTTCCGCACGTAATACGGCCACGGCGTAATAATATGGGCATTGCGGTTGATGGCTTGCGCATCGCCGGAGCTGGCGGTTGCTTTGTCCTGGCGCATCAGATAGGGGGCCCAGATGTCTTCCCAATCGCCAGCCTTGGCGTATTTGCAAAAGAGTAACGTTCCGATAATGGCTAGAAGCATGATTTTCTTCATCTTGTTGTTTCCGGCTTCCAGAGCGATATGAACAAATATTGCTCTACTTCATTGGTATCATTTGCTTTAGAAGTGGCGCATTAGATTTTGCTTTTCCAGCAGAATCACCAGGGAGGAGATGGCCGTAAGGGCCTTTTAGTTTTCCTCCACCGTTTACATACTTCTTGTATTTCTTGCGCAAGTCGGTGCGGCCCTCCAGAAAGAAGTCCACATCGTTCGGCGGCATGCGCTCATCAAGCGGCGAGGCGAGATGCTGGCCAGGGGCGGCGGGCCTCACCAGATGCGGCGTGGCGATCACCACCAGTTCGGTTTCCTTCTGCTGGTACGACGAAGAACGGAACAGCGCGCCCAGCACAGGTAATGAACCAAGCCAGGGGAGCTGAGCGATATTCCGCTTGCCTATATGCTGGAGTAGGCCGCTGATGGCGAAGCTTTGGCCGTCGCGCAGTTCAATGACTGTCTTGGTTTCACGCTTGGTAATGGCGGGAATAGAGTATCCTTGTATTTGCACTGCGTTTGAGTAGTCGAGATCGCTAACTTTTGGATGGAGCGACATATTGATAACGCCTTGGCTGAGCACGGTCGGCAAGAACTCAAGTTCAACACCGTAGTCTTTCCATTCTATTGTTATGGTGTTGTCCGAATTGGGCACCGGCACAGGGATTTCGCCACCAGCTTTGAAGCTGGCTTTATCACCTGATAGCGCCACAAGATCGGGCTCGGCCAGCGACCGCACGAGATCTCTTTTCTCCAGCATACTAATCATGGCGTCGATGTTGACGCCGCCGCTATTCACCGCGTTGGCGATGGCGACGCCAAACGGCGCCGACGTGGTGCCGGACGCGAACGCGCTGATCGCGCTGTATGGTTTGAAAATCGCTGCGCCGCCAGGTGTGTTTGCCAGATGGGTCGGGTAGCTGAGACCGGTGCTCATCCCTTGCGTACCACTTTGGTTCGCCCCATACCAATTCACGCCGATTTCGCGCGCCGCCTGACGGTTGACTTCCAAAAAGCGCACCTTCAGCATCACTTGCTGCGAGCGGGCGATCTTCATCGCGTTGACGACTTTATTCCCTGGAACCATGGCTTGCGCGATGGCAAGCGCTTTGGCGGCCTGCTCCGTATTTCGCGCCATTCCGCTAAGAACGATTTGTTGTTCGCTGACAGTGACGCGGATATTCCGGTTGCCGATGCTTTCAACAATGCTCCGCTTGATTTGCGTCGTGTCGAGCGTCACGGTGATGTCGATCACGGCAATGAGCTGCTTTTTCTTGTCGAATACTGAGACGTTGGTGGTGCCGGTCTTCTTCCCCTGAATGTAAATGACGCGGTCGGACATTGGCAGAACGTCGGCAATTTTCGGAGAGCCGATAACTGCGGCGCTGAACGGCGTATCAAATTTAATGGTGCGCGACTTGTTGACGATAATGTTGATGTGGCGGCTCTCTGCGCTCAGGTCTTCCATGGATGAGGCCAACTGCGCATGCGCCTGATGGGCCGGAAACAGGGATAAGGCCGTTGCGGAGACAATCGCCGCCGTCGCGCAGACAGCAAGCAAAGGCCGTCCGCGCTGGCGGAAGGTGGGGAACTGAAACAGATTACAAGGGGATATTCTGGCAATGAGCGCCATACGCTACTCCCATCATGACAAGAGGGTGACATTAACGCACAACGCAACTGTAGATTGTGGATAGCTACGCTTACACGCATTTCTTTGCTTGCGCAATTGCTATAGCGCCACGGAAGTAAAAAAACGCAAGATGTTGCCCAAATAAAACTCAAATCAGCGCTGTATTTACGAAGTATTAATATTTTTATTAGGCGCCGTAGGATGGGTTGAGCTCACGCCCCCCATGGATACAATGTTGCTGCATCAACGAAGTATTACTTACTCAATCAGCGGGTAACAGGCGCTGGCCGTGAGCTGAATGGAATTGTGGTTCTCCAATCCGCTGCTGCCGGTTGGCCAGGGGATAAGGAACTCGAACGCATAATTTGCGCTCACCTGTAGGCCGCAAGACTGTATGCTGGCGGTGAAATCCCCGGCTGAAGCATTTATCCCCCACGCCTCTTGCATAGCGCGCTCGGCAACTCCGGAGGTCGTGTTTCTGATCCCGCCCCAGCGCGCCGACGCCTCCACTGCGCGATTGAGCGATGTAAAGGTCCACATCAGGCGGCTGATATCAATCACGCCCAGCATCAGCCCTATCATGATCGGCAGTACAAGGCCGTATTCCAGGGCCACCGTCCCGGCGTTGTTGGGCGTTTTCGCATATGTTGCGAGCTTGATCATGGCTCAATACTCAATACAACCTGACGAGAGCAGATTTCGTGAACGTGTATTGCTTCACCCAGCTTTTAGGGAGCGAAAACAACGGTTCATGCGTAATCTGCGCTTCGATCCGCACATATTGGCTTGGCGTGCCTCCATCGTTGCATGTCTCGGTGCATTGGACAGTTTCCAACGTGCTTTCTAGTGGGCAAGCGCAGAACTGGGTTGGGGGCAAAGCCGTGACATCATCATTGCCGGTTGCGTTCTCCACAATCGATGTGATGGCTTCCGAGTTGTAGCCTTTATGCATTGCATAAATCGCGCCGGCTTCCACCGCGTTTTGCGCCTGCATAACCTCATAGGCGGTCGTGCCAAGTTCCACCACGCCCACCATGAACATCACCAGAAACGGCGATATCAACCCAAGTTCCAACGCCGCTGCGCCGCGTTCGCCGCGCCAGCAGCGTTTCCAAGTTTTGCGATTGCCGCGCGCGAACATGGGGGCAGCCTCCTATTCCACGAGCTTGGCAGGCGCGCTGATCGGCTTAACGGCGCCCTCAAGTTCCATGCCTTCGCAGTTGTTGCCAAGCTGCGCGTTGTTCCTGATGATGACTTTGCGCCCGATAACATGCGTGCAGCCCGTGTCGCCCATAACGCTGTTATTATCGAAATGAATGGTTTGGTTGGGGAAGTATATTACGCCTCCAACATTCAATTCAGTATTGTTTTCAAACTTCTGAGTTATAGAAGAACTTGCAGTTCGGGAGCTGTACAAAGCGATTCCGGCAAAATCTCCCTCAGATGGCGCCGTGATGTTAAGTTGAGCATTATTGTTGATATCAATGGCGTAATCGCCGTTGATAACAATTGTTACGCCGCCAGTTGCGTTGACGACAACGTTGTTCTTCAGTTCTAGCTTAGAGTCGATGTAATACGTTCCGGGGTCCAGGTTAATGGTCACATTGTTCATAAAATCCCAACCGCTGCAAAAGTGTCCTGGCTGCAAACTCAGCGTTAGGTTGTTTTTGCCGGAATCAGTTTGGGTCGTGCATTCCCCTGGCGTCCCCAGTTCCACATCCGCGTAAGGATCTTCCACCGGAGGGGCGTTTATGGCCTCATCGCCGTATAGGCCAGTGTCTTCGTTGTAATCAAAGTGGGCATTATTCGCCAGCGATGTTCCGCCCGGCGTCATCACCGTACCTTGAATCGTCCCATTGTTGCGCATATAGAGCGCGCTGGGGTCGCTCGAATTAACGGCTACGCCGCAATCGCCGGAAACAGTCGCGTTGTTATAGACATACATCGCTTCCGCTGCGGAAGGATCAAGCGCCAACACGCAGAAGCGCCCCTTCTCCTGTCGTATGGCGACCGAACGCGCGCTGACATTGACCGACTTGTTATTGAACATCCGCAACATGGAAACGGTATTCGGCTGCCGGATGATCACCTCCACCGCGTCGCTGTCCCCAGCATACGCGCCGCTCGTGGGAGGAGTGTTCACCGTGACCGTCGTGCCATCCACGCCACTAACGAACCCGAGATTTGCCGCAACGGCGCTGGCTTCGCTTTCCGGGGCATTGGAATAATCCTGCGCCAGGGCCATCGCCGCGCTCATTGCCGCGGAGTCAGTGGCGGATTGTATTTGCCGGTGCTTGTAAACAAGAAAAGTGCCCTCGGTGCCCAGCCCCACGATGCCGATAACGCCGACAATGCTAAGCCCCATCTGAATCGCAACACTTCCGCGTCGCGACGACAGCACTTTCCTGATAGACGCAGCGATCCGGTTGAACATCTGACTATCTGAAGCCGGTTAAAGCTCCAGCTCCCGGCCGCGTTGAACAATGGGCGTGCTTGATCATGTTGTTTCACGCTAACTTTGCATTGTTCCACAAAGAAGTTACCGTCAGGTGATGAGTGTCGTTAAGTTTTTCTCAAAATGATTGTGCAGTAAGTTTTCCTACGCATTAGTTATCTCAACATTAGTAGTTTTCCATTATTCTTCCCAAAAACATACAATGGAGTTTTTCCTGTATGCTGGGCACTTGCGCGATGGAACTCAACGCCTTTAGCCGCGTTCATCAAACCCATGCCGAGATTTTGGCTGGCTCCATCTTGATGCTGTCGCGTATGTTCGAAATCCGTGATCCGCATACCCATGGGCATCAGGTGCGTGTGGCGCAACTCGCGGTGGCTATCGGGCGTGAACTTGGCCTGGATAACGATAGTCTCACGGGACTTCAATATGGTGCGCAAGTCCACGATGTCGGCAAGATTGGCGTTCCTGTGGAAATGTTAACCACATCGCGCAGGCTGAGCGCCTTTGAAATGGCGATTATTCGCACGCATCCCGTTATCGGCCGCGATATTTTGAATGGCATGACATTCCCCTGGCCAATTGCCGAGATCGTGGCTCAGCATCACGAACGCATGGATGGGTCGGGCTATCCTGCTGGGCTCAAGGGGGACGAAATCACCTATGAGGCCAGAATCGTGGCCGTTGCTGATGTCGCGGAAGCTATAACCCATCATCGTCCTTACCGCGTAGGGCTGGGGCTAGATGCGGCGCTATCCGAAATCAGCCAGAACAGTGGTGTGCTGTACGACTCTCAAGCGGTGGATGCCTGCATTCGCATTTTCGAACGTGCAAATGGTCAGTTCTGGGCATCTGAAGGGGCTTCATCTAGGTGAAGTTCGCGAGTTTTTGTCTCCCGCATTTCCAAAGCGCCACCTTACTGGCGGGCTGAATGCGACTTGCCTTTGCCGTGTTACATAATAACGTGTATGTTCTTGCGAACTTGGTTAGCGGGCTGTACAGCCCTATGGCCGCTTTTCGTCCGCATTGGCATAGCGCACGGGTGAATATAGCGCATCACATCATGATTGGGGCATGGCCTTGAGAAAGGCAATTTTTGTTATGGCGCACCGCTTATCGGGAAGTACAACTGTAGCGTTTCTAATAATTGGCATGGTGTGTTGGCTTTTGTTTGCACACGCCGCTATCGCACATCCTCACGTTTGGATTACGGTTAAAACTGACATTCTTTGCAGCAACAGATCAATAGTGGGCATTCGGCATAAATGGTCGTTCGACGATATGTATGCCGCACTTGCAACGCAAGGGTTGGATAAGAACGGCGATGGCAAGTATAGCGCAACAGAGCTCAAACCTCTGTTAGATACGAATATCAATTCATTGAATGAATATCAGTATTTCACCTTTCCGCGTGTCTCAGGAAAAGTCATCGACCGCCTGCCTCCTAAGGATTATTCGATAGAATATAAAAATGGATCGCTGAAGTTATCTCTAACCTTGCCTCTCAAGGAGCCGGTGCCACTTAGCAAAATCGGCGAATTTACCCTGATGATTTCCGATCCGAGCTATTACGTGGATTTCGCCTTTGCCAAGAAAAGTCCGGTGCATCTAAAATCCGCCCCAGCAGGATGCAAGCCTGTCATCAAGGACCCACGGCCCGATCCTGATGAATTGTCACGGCTGATGGGGCTGGGCGACGCCTATTTCGCCGATGCCGATCTGGCAGCCAAAATCGCTGCCCAATACGCGAAGACTGTCATCATAAGATGCCCGAAATAACCGTGCCGAGACTGCTTACCATGCGGATATTTGCTTTCCTGCTGAGTTTGCTGACATTTGTGTTGCTTGCAGCGCCAGCACAAGCGCAGACGACAAGCCCTAACCATGATGCGAACACTGCGGTCAGCGCGTCCAGCACCGCCCCAAACGCCGCGGCACAAAAGACGCCAGCCGCCGCGCCGCCAGCGGCCAAAACGCGCAATCCTTTCGGGGTGAAAACCGCGCCGCAGACGTCTTCCGGCGGTTCCAGTAGCTTTTGGCTGATGATTACCAGCGCGCAGCGCACTCTTCACAAAAAAATGACCGCCGAGCTACGCGCTCTACAAGGCGGCGACACGATGAGCGCCGCGCTGTTTCTTATTGCGATAAGTTTTATCTATGGCGTTATTCATGCAGCAGGGCCAGGGCATGGCAAGGCGGTGATTTCGTCTTATATGCTGGCCAACAAAACGACCCTCAGGCGCGGCATAACGATTGCGGTTCTAGCGGCGCTCGTTCAGGCGTGTTCGGCCGTGGCCCTGATCGGGGTTTTGGTTATGATCATGAAAAGCACCGGGCTGGAAATTCGCCATGTAACCCATCGCATTGAAATGATCAGCGCATTATTGATTACGGCGGCGGGCCTCTATTTCCTCACGGTCCATATGCGCCGCCAATATTTTGCGAGTGCTTCTGGTGCTGCGGTTGGCGATTTGGAAAATGGTTCCTGTATCGTGACGCCTGAGGATATCCCCGACCCGCGCATGCTGGAGAAAAAGCTGGTTCTGCGTGAAGTCATTGCGATCATTTTCGCTGTCGGAATTAGGCCCTGCACCGGAGCAATTGTTGTGCTTCTTTTTTCGATGAGGCTTAACATGCTGTGGGCGGGGATCGTCTCGGCCTTTATTATGGCCATTGGCACATCAATCACGGTTTCTTCGCTGGCCGTGCTTGCGGTTAGTTCGCGGGATGTGGCGGCTCGCCTCGCTGGAAGCCGCTGGACTGACAGCTTTTACAATTTCGCGACATTTGCCGGCTGCCTACTGGTGACAGTCGTAGGGCTTGGTCTGTTCTGGCATTCGCTAGGCCCTGTGCAGCCGTTTTAGTTGTCTCCGCCGTCGGCCAGCTCCATAAGTTCTAGATCTTCTGGGTACACATGCACGCCGCCTGTTGTGGGTTCAGGCACGCCCGTCGTCGAGGGAAACGTGAGCGGCATTCCGCGCCACGATCTAACCGCCAAATACGCAAACGCCTGCGCTTCGACCGTGTCGGCTGACCAGCCCAGTTCGTCGGCGAGGATCACCTGCCCCGGCAACAGCTTTTTCAGTGCGCCGCGCAAAGTAGCATTATACGCCCCGCCCCCAGCCAGCACGATAATTTCGGGGGGCTTAGGAAAATGCGCGACTGCGCATACTAGCGACGCTGCTGTGAAAGCCGTAAGTGTGGCTGCACCATCGGCGGGGGATAGTCCGTCCATCGAACTTAACGAAAACGTATTCCTGTCCAGTGACTTTGGCGGTTTTTGCAGGAAATACGGGTGGTTGAGCAGCGTTTGCAGGCGTTTGTGGTCGGCTTTGCCGTGCGCGGCGAGATGGCCGTTTTCGTCCATGGCGGAGCCGGTTTCCCGGAGCATCCAATCGTCGATGAGTGCGTTGCCTGGCCCGGTATCGAACGCCAGGATACTATCGTCCTCGCCAATCCATGTGACATTGGCCACACCGCCAATGTTCACGACAGCCGCAGGCCGTTGCATTTGTGTGTAGTGCGTTAGCGCGCGATGATAAAGCGGCACGAGTGGCGCCCCTTGTCCGCCCATTGCGACATCATGCGCGCGAAAATCGTAAATGACTTCAATGCCCAGCCGGTCGGCCAGTTGTTGGCCGTTGCCGAGTTGCACGGTTAACCCATCTTGAGGGCGGTGCAGCACCGTCTGGCCGTGAAACCCCACCACGTCGATATGTTCGGGCAGAAGTTCTTGCTGGGCCAGGAAGTCTTCCACGGTTTCCGCGTGGATCTCGGTTAGCATCGCTTCTGCTTCGCGCATGATGCCGGGGCGGTCATAGCGATCGTTAATACTCGCCGCCGCATCCATGGCGGCGCGTATGATCTTGCGCTCATAGGGGGCATATGGTCTGCCACCCGCAGCAAGGATGTTCTCGATATGCTCGCCATCCGTTTCGATTAGCGCGATATCGACCCCATCCATTGAGGTCCCACTCATCAGCCCAACAGCTCTCATTATCATACTCTGTACAACCTTCCCCCAAAGCTGCTATGGGAGCTTTTAACTTAGACCGTCTTTACCTAGATAGGCAAAGGCAATAACCCCATTTTCTTACTTCCGCGTCCGTGTTCGAACGAATGCGATGCAAATCTGCCTCGGCGCGCAAGGTGTTCATTCAAAAGGCTAATACCATGGCGAAGCTTAAATCGGAGTTCCTTAAGGTGATGATTGAGCGCGGTTATGTGCATCAGTGCACAGACCAGGACGCGCTTGACGCTCTGGCCGCGAAGGAAACGGTTTCGGCATATATCGGCTTTGATTGTACCGCGCCGAGCCTGCACGTGGGCAGTCTCATTCCCATTATGATGCTGCGGCGGCTGCAACAGACCGGGCATAAACCGATTGTGCTGCTTGGCGGCGGTACAACCAAGGTGGGCGATCCTTCGGGTAAGGACGAAAGTCGCAAAATGCTTACTCAAGAGGAAATCGACGCCAATAAAGCGGGTATCCGCAAGGTGTTCGAGAAGTTCTTGACGTTCGGCGATGGGCCGACAGACGCCGTGATGGTCGATAACGACGACTGGCTCAGCGCCTTGCATTACATCAGTTTCCTGCGCGATTACGGCCCGCATTTTACCATTAACCGTATGCTTACATTTGAATCGGTGAAGCTGCGGCTGGAGCGCGAGCAGCCGCTCACCTTCCTTGAATTCAACTACATGTTGTTGCAGGCATATGATTTCGTGGAACTTTACCGCCGCAATGGCTGCCGTCTGCAAATGGGCGGGTCCGATCAGTGGGGCAATATCCTTAACGGGGTGGATCTCGGTCGGCGTGTGGAAGGCGCCGAGCTGTTTGGGCTGACAACGCCGCTTCTTACCACGGCTTCAGGCGCGAAAATGGGCAAAACCGCCGCAGGCGCGGTGTGGCTCAACGCTGAGATGCTCAGTCCCTATGATTATTGGCAATACTGGCGGAACACCGAAGACGCCGATGTGGGGCGCTTCCTGAAGCTTTTCACCGATCTATCGTTGAAGGAAATCGCCAAGTTGGAGGCGTTAGAGGGCGCGGAGATCAACGAGGCGAAGAAGGTGCTCGCCACCGAGCTGACCGCCATGGTGCACGGGCGCAATGTGGCGGACGAGGTGGCGGAAACAGCGCGGCGCACATTCGTGGAAGGCGCAGCAGCAGAAGGACTTCCCACCGAGGAAGTTCCCCGCAGCGAGCTTGACGCCGGGCTGGGCGTGCTCACGGCGCTGGTGCGGGCAGGGCTGGCGGCTTCCAACGGCGAGGCGCGGCGGCAAATCAAGGGCGGCGGCGCGCGTCTTAACGATAAGACCATTTCTGATGACCGTATGATGCTTACTGCGTCTTGCCTCAACGAGGATGGCGTGATCAAACTGTCAGTAGGCAAAAAGCGGCATGCGCTAATAAAGCCTGTATAAACGGTGTTCAGCTGGTTCGATTAAACTGAACATACGCGGCTATAACGAATGAACGCTTTGAATGCGGGGCGGTGTTAAGTGTTGAAATGGCGGAGTATCCGTCTGTTTCCGGGGGAGATCATGGAAGTCGTTTACAATATCTTTCTGTTGCTTGTCGTGTTCGTAATATTGAAAGCGGGGCAAATTATTTTTGATTTTGCCTATACCACGTATAAGTCGATAACGATTCACAAGAATCTTGCGCATGCTTTTAATCCCGGCCTGATGTACAGGCTAAAGCGCGGGTTGATCGGCGATATCGTCTATTATTTCATTGGGATTGTCGTTGCAGTTAACGCAACTCAGATACGCGATATGTTGCTGTAACAGGTCAAAGCACCGGGCGATTAATCGGAAACACTTGCACATGGCACTTGCTATCCGCATGGCGCACGGGGCTTCAACAAAAGCTGAGATCTTCTCGCTTTTGTTGAAGCCGGGGAGGGAAGTCGTGATGTGCCCCTGTTAAGAGGCGATGTAGCACACTATTTGCGGCGCTGACCGAGGCCCATTTTCTTGGCAAGAGCCGAGCGGGCAGCAGCGTAATTCGGCGCAACCATTGGGTAATCGTGCGGAAGACCCCATTTGTCACGGTATTCTTCAGGTGACATATTGTAGTGTGTGCGCAGGTGACGCTTAAGCGACTTGAACTTCTTGCCGTCTTCCAAGCAAACAATGTATTCCGGTGTTACAGAACGCTTGACCGGAACTGCGGGCTTCAGTTCTTCACTTGGGGGTTGTGTCGCATTAATAGATGCGCGTGACAATGCGTCGTGAACATCGTTGATAAGCGTGGGCAGATCGCCAGCAATCACAGTGTTGTTGCTGACATAGGCAGAAACAATGGTGGTTGTGAACTCAACCAATTCATTGTTCTCGGGCTTGATATCCATCATGTACGATCTCCTGGTGTCCTTTTTGGACATCACTCAGTTATTTCTTATGGCGCCCTGGTTCTGGGCTTTCTAACGGGCGCCCAAATGCTCAAGATGAAGACGGAGATGCCCCAGGTTTGTTTGTCTTTACAGTGAAACACCACAAGGGACGTCGGTATCTTCTGAGAACATAATATTATAGTCGCAATTATTTTCAAGCAATAGAACTGTCACGTCTCCCAATATTTCGCATTGCAAAAATTAAGTTGTGTTATAGCCAATATAATTTTAACGGCATCCTTATGGTAAAATTTACGAGAGCGACCAAAGGCTGATAGTACGTTTTTCGTGTTTTTCTTATAGGTAAAATCACGAATTGCGTGGTGTTTGTGTAGAAATTGTATTGATAAAGCTGAATAATAGCCAAATTCCCTATGCGTTTTTAACGTCACCTGGGAATTACAACAGATTTAGCTAAACTTTCAAAGTAACATCCTCATTGTCTGTGTACGCAAGAATAAGTCGGCGCTTTGAGGTAATGAGAAAGTTTCTTCCTGTAGCTAATAAGCCACAAGTGTAACGCAACGCCGTAAGGCTCTATAATAACGAAATGGATCGCACAAATATGCTTTCTTCAATCCGTTGTTTCTGTGGAAACATTTGTTAACTTAGGAAGAAAATGAAGGTTATCAGCGCGAATGCCGGCACCAAGAATATCACCGACCAGCCTATGTAGCCGAAAAAGCTTGGCATCGGCACGCCATGATGCTCGGCGATAGACTTCACCATGAAATTCGGAGCATTGCCGATATACGTCATGGCGCCCATGTAAACCGCACCGGCAGACACAGCAAGCAGCGTGTTGACCAATGGCCCTTGTAGATCAATAGGATCGCCGCCCGCAGAATTGAAAAAGATCAGATAGGTCGGAGCATTGTCCAGGAAGCTGGATAGCAGGCCCGTCATCCAGAAATACGCAGTGTTATTGGGCGAATGATCAGCGTTGGTCAAAACCTCTAGCATAGGCGCCAAGGCGCCCTTCTCACCACTTTGCAAAATGGCGATCGCCGGGATGATGGTAATGAAAATCGCCGCGAATAGCTTTGCGACCTCTAAAACCGGCTCCCAGTTGAAATTATTGGCGTGACGATTGGCTTGTGGCGAGAGAAACAAAGAAGCAAGCGCCAGCAACACAAGCGTTCCATCGCGCAACAGCCCGGCAACAGGCACATGCGTGCCTAGAATATTGACTTCGCCAAGTCCAGTGAGCAGTCCACTTGCTAAAACCGCGCAGAGAAGGGCAAACAACAGCGCGATATTCAATACGCCTCTTACGCGAAGGGGAGCATCAGGCGTTGGGTCAGGCCGGCTATGACCTTCTTTGCGATAGATATAAGTGTCGATAACGTAGAACAGTGTTAGCAATATCACTACGAGTATGAGCGTAGGCGACAGCATATGTTCAAACGGCCAGAAGAAATCGACGCCCTTCAAAAAGCCCAGAAACAACGGCGGATCTCCAAGCGGAGTCAGCGAACCGCCAATATTCGAAACCAAGAAAATAAAGAACACAATCGCATGCACGTTATGTCCTCGGTCGTCATTGGCGCGTAAAAGCGGGCGAATCAATATGATAGAAGCCCCTGTCGTGCCAACGAAACTGGCAAGCACCGTGCCGATAGCAAGTATCGCCGTGTTGACCTCAGGAGAGCCGTGCAGGTTGCCCGATATAAAAATGCCTCCGGCAATGGTATAAAGCGAACCAATCAGGATAATAAAGGGGATATATTCCAGCAAAGCGGCATGCAAAATCGCTTCCGCCATATGGGTCGTGCCGAAAGTGACCCAGAACGGCACAACAAACGAAAGCGCCCAAAATAACGCGATCTTTCCGTAATGGTGATGCCAGAACGACTGAGCCGCCAGCGGGAAAGCAGCAATCGACAAAAGCAAGCCAGCAAACGGAAGTATCCATAGCAGACTGTAAGTCGCCCCCAATTCATGCGAGGCGTCACCGGCGAAAGCTGCATTCGGAGCAAACAATGCCAGCGCAAAAGCTGAGATCGCGGCGCAGACATAGAATGCGGCTGCCCCGTAGGTCATGCCATGCAGCGTGAAAATGCTTGCTTGCTCAGCCTTGCGAACGGGGGGCTGCATGTTCGTCCATTGTTGAGATATACTGAAGTTAACTGAAGTCGTCTGCCGGTTGGTCGCTCGCAAGGTCTTTTTCCTGCTGAAATTATGTAAACAAAGCATGACCTTGCGGCCGTGCGGCACGATCATAAGGGCTAGACCGTTCTCCGTACAAGGAATTCGTTATCGTCGCACCAGACCGTTATAAGGTTGCATAGCATCAGCACTTTTTATTCCGCTATTGTACAAAAGGACGTGCTAAGGACTAATTACTCATGAGACGAATTTGTTGCAGTCTTTTCTAGATGTCCTTTAATCGCTGCTTTCGCAATACCTTTGATTGTAATATATGGTTTTGCGCACCAGGCAGGCGAATACCATCCTTGACATGAGGCTGAATATGCAACTCGCGCGTAGGCGCAATGCTTCGGTTGGCAATTCCTTTTTGCTGACAATGTTGACCGATCTGGCTCCCGAATTCGATGCTGAAGTCTATTGCGAGCCAGAATATGGCTATGTCGGTTATGTTGAATTTCCGCACGGGCGACGCTGCTTTTTTCGCAGCACGACTTTTGATATTAATCCGCAAGCCGCCAGCTCTATTGCCAAAGATAAAGACTATTGCGCAAAGCTATTGAAGCACATGGGCTATTCTGTGCCTGAAGGGGTGCTTTTGTTTTCGCAAGCGTTTCGGCAGAAAATGCGCCTGCGCAATGAACAGGTTGCGGAACGTCTCGGGTGTGCCGAAGCAGCCATCGCTTTTGCCGAAAAATGGGGCTTTCCGCTGTTTCTGAAACCGAATGAAGGTTCTGAAGGACGCGGCGTTATCAAAGTCGATAGCATAGAAGCTTTATTTGAAGCGCTGTGGGGGCTTTTTCACGAGGAAGACAAAGTCTTGCTGCAAGCGCCAGTAAAAGGCCGCGATTATCGAATCGTCGTACTGGATGGCGAAGTGGTCTCAGCCTATGAGCGCGTTCCGTTCGCGATCACCGGCGATGGGCAATCGAGCGTCGCGCAACTCTTGGACGCAGGGCTAGCCCGCCTGCGCACTGAGAAACGCGGCTCTAAAATCTCTGCCAAAGATCCGCGTATCGCCACTGAGCTGAGAAGCCAGAACATCGCCGCCGACTTCGTGCCGCCAGACGGGCAGATCATTCGGCTTTTACCGAACGCCAATTTGTCAACGGGCGGTACATCCATTGATGTTACGGGGAAAATCAGTGCGCACTTCCAAGATCTCGCCGCCCGCATCGCGCGCGATGTGGGGCTTACGCTGGCTGGCATCGACATTATCGCGGATAATATTTGCGCTTCCAAAGGCGATTACTGCGTTCTTGAAGTCAATTCAGCTCCGGGGTTGAACAATTTCGCAGGCTCGTCCAAGCAGGCGAAAACCCGCACCCGCGATTTGTACCGGAAGCTATTGGCATACATGGCGCGCGCGTGAGCATTGCAAGAATTCCGCGCTTTGATTGACTTCCGTGCAGGCCTGCTCCCATATATGCGGCGGATAATAAGGAACCTTGCGCCTATGACACCGATCTCGCAAATCATGGAGAATTTTACGCTCCTCGACGACTGGGAAGACCGCTACCGCTACATTATCGAGCTGGGCGGCGAACTTGAGCCGCTCACCGAAGCCGAACACGCCCCGCAATACAAGATATCCGGTTGCGCTAGCCAAGTGTGGCTTATCACACGGGTTGAGGATGGCGGGGAAGAAGGGCCGGTTCTGCATTTTCGTGGCGACAGCGACGCACATATCGTGCGTGGGCTTATCGCCATTCTGCTTGCCATCTATTCCGGCAAAAGCGCGCGCGCCATCGAAACGTTGGACGCCAAGTCTATGTTCGCGGAAATGGGGCTGAAGGATCATCTCACCCAGCAGCGCGCCAACGGTCTTGCTTCCATGATGGCCCGTATTCACGCAGACGCCAAGGTGGTGCTGCAAAATGCGTCTTCTTCTGAATAGCCATTAAGCTCAGAGTAACCGCCTGATAAGGTCTCGCGTCATGCCGCAACCTCAACAGTCTGCAACGCCGCCTATGACTGAAAATCCCCGCCTCTGGTATCCCGTGAGCGCGTTGCTTGGTCTTGCAATGGCTCTGGCGTCGTTTGTGCTCGATCAGGGGCATAAATATTGGATGATCGAGGTTTATCGTATCGGAGAGCGCGGACGCGTGGCGCTGACCTCATATTTTGATGTGCTGCTCACCTGGAACCACGGCATTTCTTACGGACTTTTGCAGCAAAACACCACCTGGGGGCGAGCGTTGCTCATCGGCTTTGCGTGTGTTGCGGTGGTTGTGATGGCTGTGTGGATGGCGCGCTCGCAGTCACGGCTTATCGCAGCGTCCATCGGGTTCATCATCGGCGGCGCACTGGGAAATATCACTGACCGGCTCTTGCACGGAGCGGTGGCGGATTTCTTCCTGCTGCACTACAACGACCACAATTGGTATATTTTTAATGTTGCTGATGTTGCCATCGGCGTAGGCGTTGTGGGCGTATTGCTCGATTGGCTAATTCTCGCCCGCCGCCAATAACGCGTCGCTGTATTAGGGCCTGTTGACATTCAGCACACGAGGCTGCGTTGGAGCAAAATCGCCCCTGAATGCGTCGAAAATGCTTGAAAGGGGATGGCCCTTCCATCGGTTCTGCTCCTGGAACTGGTGGATTTTCACTGCGGCGCAGCCCGGGCGGTGAATGTCAACAGGCCCTAAGCCTCCGGTTTTGGAGCGGGGCGGAGCAGGTCGATCACGGTAATTTCCGGCGGCACCATGAAGCGCACTGGCACGCGCGTCACGCCAAGTCCGCCAGATACGATCAAGTTGCGGTCATTCTCTGAGTAGTGACCATGGACGTATTTTCGGCCCATCAGTTCGGCGACGCTCCCTAGAAACGGTACGCCCACTTGTCCGCCGTGGGTATGACCGCTGAGCGTTAATGACACTTTCCGTTTGGTGTGCACCACTTCGGGGAAGATATCTGGCTCATGCGCCAGTAGAATCACCGGTTCGTTTGGGTCGGTCTGAGATAGCGTACCGGCGAGATCAGGCTTACCGATCATCTGACTGGGAAGCCCCGCAAGCCAGAAATGTTTTCCGCCACGCTCCAGTCGTACTACGTTGTTTGAGAGTACAGGCACGCCAATGTTCCCAAATCCTGCGCGCAAAGCGTCCTTTTTCGAATCGTGATTGCCGAGGATGGCGTAGACGCCGAGCGGCGCTTTCAGCCCTGACAGAGCTTTGGTCCACTCAGGAATTGTGGGGGCGCCTTCCACCCAAAAATCGGGCAACCCACGCAAATAGTCGCCCAGGAGCACGATCAGCCCAGGATTGAGGCTCATAGCAACTTTGGCGATCTCGGCGACGCGATCGGTTGGCATCCAACGGTTGGTGACATGAAAATCGGACAGCGCCACAATACGCAAAGGCAGCGCTTCTTCGGGCCAGTCTTCAAGCGTAAGCGGCCAGTTGCGTTCCACAAGACGGTGAGCAGGTTCATGGATGAAGCTGTAATAACCGAGCCCCGCCACGCCTGCTGTGGTATAAAACGCGCGTTTCAGGAATTTCCGCCGTGAGACCATATCGCTTTGCCTTCTGTCTTTTGCCGCCGAAATGGCGGATTTTCACGCAGCCCCTGCAGAGGAGAAACGCAGCCTTGTGTGCTGAATGTCCACAGGCCCTATTGCTATAGCGAAAAATTTGGTCACATTCAGCCATTACGCAAAGGGTACGCCTGCAAAGATTGCCGTCATGTGCAAAAACATCATCTGCGATTTTGCAAAAACGCTAAGCTTTGGACGCCCCCGGATGTTAACAGCCTTCCCAATTCTCCTATTGGGAGGTAAACGGGAAACCAAAAGGAATCAGCCATGCGCGATCCTCAAAACCTGATGAAGACTGTTTTTTCCGTGTTCGCGCCTATCCATTGGGACGGACATAAATTCATCGCCATTGGTGTGATTTTAACGCTGGCCGGGTTCTGGTTGTGGAATCCGTTGGGCTGGCTGTTTCTGCTGCTTACGACGTTTGTAATTTATTTTTTCCGCGATCCGTCGCGTGCCACGCCTACTCGCGATGGGCTCATCGTTGCGCCTGCGGATGGCAAAATCGTGGGTGTGCGTTTGGTAACGCCCCCGTCTGAGCTTGGGCTTGCCAGCACTGCGGAGTATACATGCGTATCCATTTTTCTGTCAGTGCTGGATGTGCATATCACGCGTGCGCCGGTGGCTGGATATATTGCGCGCCGTGTCTACGTGCCGGGTCTGAAGGTGAATGCTGCGCTCGATAAAGCCAGCGAAGATAACGAGCGCGAGGCGATGGTGTTCAAGACGGCGGCTGGCCAGGAAGTGGGCGTTGTGCGCATCGCCGGGCTTATCGCACGGCGCATTGTAGCTTTTGTCAGCGAAGAGCAGATGGTGGAAGCGGGCGAGCGCACGGGGCTCATTCGTTTTGGCAGCCGTGTGGATGTGTATATTCCTGGCGGCAAAGGCATTCTGGTGTCTGAAGGGCAGCGTACCATTGGCGGCGAAACAGTGCTGGCAGATTTGCAGTCTACTGAGGTGGTGAGAGACGTGCGCGTGGCTTAGTGCTGCCAGCGCAGACGCTTTCGTCAGTGGTAGCTAGAGAAACTATGGCTTGGGAGTGCCCGGTTCTGCATTGTCGTTGGTCGTGGTTGGTTTCTCAGGGAATGCAGTTCGGCACATTTCAGCCCATACCGAGGGAGCCGTGGCAGGCACGGGTTGAGCTGTCTGCCATGGATTCTGCCCGACGATTGAAGTGCTAGGGCCGTTTTCTCCAGGTGTAATTGTTGCTGTCACTGAGGGCATCTTATTCCTCCCACAATGATTGCAACGGCAAGAATTTTTGGCGCCCGCTCATCATATCACTACCCCCGATTCGTCGAGTATCACGCGCATGACGCATTGCGTATCCGGGGTTTCTCGGGTGACGGACCATTTCACGCGTCTGTGGGGTGTGGTTTCCGCCATGGCTTTCATAAGCTGAAAGGCTTCAGATTCCTGGCTGGTAAAGGTGAGCGTGCGTGAGGCTTCTCTGTTTGCCGGTTCCTGCTTTTCTGTTCGGGTGATGGCTGTTGCCGCTGTCTGGGCAGCGCTTTTGCGGCAGCATTGCTCCCATTTGGCTATAATGCTGGCGTTGTCGGCATCGAGTATCTCGCCTTGCTTATCGCCTGGTTCGTGCAGTTTCACCGCATCGATGCCAAATGTTATGGTTGCGCCGCTATTGTTAAACACTTGCAGACATGGAATATCCCCACCCGGCCCATACGGACTGTGCGATTGCGGATCAGTGTCAGGTGGCGTCGCCCATAAAATGCGCCAGCCCACATTACTATTTGCGTCGTCCGTGTCCGTGTCCGTGGCATCAGCGGTGGATGCCTCAGTTTGATCCTCTTGCTTGGCGATATCTACAAGCTGGTAAATGAAGTTGGGATCGGGCTGGCCGGGGATATACGACTGAAGATGCGTCAGACATGCTCGCCACCAGCTATCGAGTGCGTGCTGTTGCCAGTTGCGCAACGGCATGGTGATAGGCTTTTGGCCGGACGCCCAGATTGTCACTTCGTTTTCCTGTGGTGAAATGACAGCCTGTGTGCCAGGGCGGCCAGGAAAATTCTGCCAAACGCTGAAAATGTTCTGCCATCCGCGCCCGCGAATATGCTCGCGCAGTAATCGCCATGCTGTCGGTCCTGCGGCGGGAGAGCCGAATTGTTCAGCGAGCGTGAATGCCGCCGCTTCAAGATCGCGAAACGATATCGCAATCTTGCCATCAGCATCGATCACGCCTTGAAACATCGGCTTTCCCTCCTTCCTCATCAGCGATGAGAATGTTCCAGACTATTTAATCAGCATATTCTCCGTCTGCGGGTAAACTGCAATACGGATGTTTGCGCAAGCTTTAAGCTGCAACATAAGGAACTATTTGTAATTATTCCAGTATCCACTTTTTCAAAAAGGCATTTGCTGTTCGTGTTATGGAATAAATGAGGGATACATATTTGCATTCTGCTCGTGAAAAACAGTCATGCAAAAGAGTGAGGGGAAAGAATGTCATGCAGCGGAATGGTATAACGCCCATTCGCTCGCTGAAGTGAGCTTCGCGAGAACGTGGCAGGGATGCCAGCGGAAGTGCGGATTTTGCTAGAACAGAAACTTGTCCCCGCTTGCGCGGGGATTTCGCTTAGGCGACCGTTGAGGCCATAAGGTAGCCGCCTTAGTTCGTGTGGTGAGTGGCACAAGTGCATCGATCCAAACGGAGGTTACACCTGAGTTTGGTAAAATCGATGCATAAACAAAAGAGCTGGTGCGCTGACATATGAATTATTTGAATGTGTCAGTGCACAAGGCGTTAAAACAGTTTCACCTTCTTATCGAGCCGTTGAAGCAAGGCGGGTAGAAGCTCGGCCATGTCCTCGGAGATCATGCCGGGACCGAAGGCTCGCGCCAACTCGCCATGCACCCACACACCAGCCACAGCAGCGTCGAGAGCGGCCATGCCTTGCGCGGAGAGGCCATTGATCAGTCCGGAGAGGACGTCGCCAGTGCCGGCGGTGGCCAGCCATGGCGGGGCGCTTTCAGTGACGGCAGCAAGGCCATCTGGCGCCGCGATGATGGTGTCCGGGCCCTTGAACACAACCACGCCTCCAGACATCTCAGAAGCACGGCGGGTTTGCAGCAGCTTCGATTCGGCATTGGCCAGTTCTGGGAACAGCCGTTCGAATTCGCCATGATGGGGCGTCAGAATGGTTGGCGCGGGGCGTTGTTTGATAAGGCCGAATAACTCGTGCGGGGCTTCCTGGAAGGCTGTCAGGCCGTCGGCGTCGATAACCACGGTGGCTTCGCTAGAAAGCACTGCTGCCACCATCTCGCGGGTTTCCGGAGAGGCGCCAGCGCCAGGGCCGATCAGAACCGCATTCAACCGCGGGTCGTTATGGAGGAAATCGGCAAGATCAGGAGGACCGTCAAACGCCGCGATCTGGATAGCGGTAAGTTGCGCCGCGTTGATATAGAAGGCGGCTTTGGAGGTGGCGACTGTGGTCAAGCCGGCGCCAACCCGCAATGAAGCCCGCGCTGCAAGCCGTGCTGCGCCAGTGCTTTCCATGGGGCCGGAGACGACGACAGCGTGTCCCCGGTCGTATTTGTGCCCATCGGATTTCAGGCGCGGGAAATAGCTAAGCCAAAATTCCGGCTCGTTAAGGAAGGTTTGCGGAGCAACCTCTCCCAAAACTGAAGTGGGAATACCGATATCCACTGTGCGCACATCGCCGCAATAATGCTTGCCGGGCAATAACAGCGGGCCGGTTTTGCGGCGGAAGAATGTGACGGTCGCCACAGCTTTGAAGGCAGGGCCTTTCATCGTGCCATGGGTCATGTCGAGCCCGGTTGGCATATCGACTGCGACAACCGGGATCTCGCGTTGGGTTGCGGTATCGATGATCTGGGCGGGGATGCCATCAACTGGCCCTTTCAGCCCAGACCCCCAGATCGCATCCACAAGCACCTCAGCGCCATTGATGCAGGCGGGTGTCATCGATTCGATGGTTTCATCCCAGCGGCGGGCCATTTCTTTGGCGTCGCGCGAAATATCTTCCACCTTGCCGAGCAGCGCCAGTCGTACCTGGTAGCCGCGTTCGCGCAAGGATCGCGCTGCGACGAAGCCATCACCGCCATTATTACCGGGGCCGCAAAGCACAACGACTTTGCTTCCTCGCGGGAAGCGGCGGACGACTTCTTCCGCAACGCCGAGACCGGCGTTTTCCATTAATTTCAGGGTAGGTACGCCGCCATCAATCGCAAGACGTTCAGCGCGGCTCATTTCTTCGGCTGTTAGAAGTTCGAGCAAGGGTTTGCCTACTTATATTATATCGTGGAGCCCGTGGATTAGGTTGGACGATACTCTATCTGATATTTATGGCAAGGTGGAGAAAATGGTTGCCATTAAAGTGTTTCATACAGGGTGTTGAGTTGTCGCACCAGCTCTCATGAAAAGCGATATCTTGGCCAAATTGTGAAGCCCTTTTTATAGGCAGTTGCACAATTTTTAATCAGCTTAGTGAGTAGAATTTCACCTTTCTATCGCCCTTCAAATGGGCATGTTCATTAAGTATTTGATAAAAAGCCTATTTCCTTTCACCGAATGTTGGCACGCCATATGCTAAGTGCATGTGTGATAAACGCTGTGCGGAGGTCCGGCATGAAAAAAATCGAAGCTATCATCAAGCCCTTCAAGCTTGATGAAGTTAAAGAAGCGCTTCAAGAAATCGGGTTGCAAGGCATCACGGTTACCGAAGCTAAGGGTTTTGGCCGCCAAAAAGGCCATACCGAGCTTTATCGTGGCGCGGAATATGTGGTCGATTTTCTGCCTAAGGTGAAGGTGGAGATCGTCTTGCCGGATGAAATGGTCGAAAAAGCTATTGAGGCCATACAAAACGCGGCGCGGACCGGCCGTATAGGGGATGGCAAGATTTTCATTCATCCTATCGAAGATGCGATTCGGATTCGTACTGGTGAAACTGGTTCGAACGCTATCTAATTTTTATCTCAGCATTAAAACAGTTGCATACGACATAAAGTTTTTACTAAGAACGGAAGAACTTCAACTGTGCAAACCAACTCAGCACGAGGGAGCATAATGACTACAGCTACCGATATCATGAAGAAAATCAACGACGAAAAAATCGGTTTCGTCGATCTGCGCTTCACTGACTTGCGCGGCAAAATGCAGCACGTCACCATGGACGCCGCCGAGATGGACGAAACCGCGTTCTCCAGTGGCATTATGTTTGACGGTTCCTCCATCGCGGGGTGGAAGGTCATCAACGAATCCGACATGGCGCTTTTGCCTGATCCCGCTACCGCGCATATCGATCCGTTCTTCTCGGCGCCAACGCTGGTGCTCTTCTGCGATGTTCTCGAACCGCTGACCGGCGAGCGTTACGAGCGCGATCCACGCAGCATCGCCCGCAAGGCTGAGAGCTATCTCACCGAAACCGGCATTGGCGATAAAGTGTTTTTCGGTCCGGAAGCTGAATTCTTTATTTTTGACGACGTGCGGTTTTCGTCTGAGCCCTAT
The DNA here is from genome assembly GCA_037387425.1 of Alphaproteobacteria bacterium. GTDB lineage: Bacteria > Pseudomonadota > Alphaproteobacteria > Rhizobiales > Rhodomicrobiaceae > JARRLC01. The sequence goes on along the minus strand of JARRLC010000005.1, from coordinate 1,209 downwards.
AATTGCGGCTTCATGCTCGATTCCATGGAATTGCCGACGAATACAGGTCGTGAATACGATATGATCGGCAACCTCGGCCACCGGCCGCGCACCAAAGGCGGATACTTCCCTGTACCGCCTGTTGATAGTGCTCAGGATATCCGTTCGGAAATGCTGACCACCATGGCGAAAATGGGTGTCCAGACCGAAAAGCATCACCACGAAGTGGGCGCGGCACAGCATGAGTTGGGCGTCAAGTTCGGCCCGATGACGACCATGGGCGACAGCCTGCAAATCTATAAGTATGTGGTGCATCAGGTCGCGCATAATTACGGCAAGACGGCTACGTTCATGCCGAAGCCGGTATTCGGCGACAACGGTTCAGGCATGCACTGCCACCAGTCGATCTGGAAAGGCGACACGCCGGTATTCGCTGGCAATCAGTATGCCGACCTGTCTGAAGCCTGCCTGTTCTATATCGGCGGCATTTTGAAGCACGCTAAAGCGCTCAACGCTTTTACCAACCCAAGCACCAACTCTTATAAGCGCTTGGTTCCGGGTTACGAAGCTCCAGTGCTGCGCGCCTATTCCTCGCGTAACCGTTCGGCTTCCTGCCGTATTCCGATCGTGTCCAGCCCGAAAGCGAAACGCGTGGAAGTGCGCTTCCCCGATCCGGCCGCCAACCCGTATCTTGGCTTTGCCGCGATGCTGATGGCGGGCATTGACGGTATCGTCAACCGCATCCACCCTGGCGATCCGATGGACAAGAACCTTTACGATCTGCCGGCTGATGAGCTGAAGAACATCCCGACCGTCTGCGGTTCGCTTGACGAAGCCCTGGAAGAGCTGGATAAAGACCGCGAATTCTTGAAGCAGGGCGGCGTCTTCACCGATGACACGATTGATGCGTATATCGAGCTGAAGACGGAAGAATCTGACCGCTTCCGCATGATGCCGCATCCGGTCGAATTCGACCTCTACTATAGCTGCTAATTAACGCCACAGCGTTGTGAAGCATTGGGCGGCCCGAGGCGCAAGTTTCGGGCCGCTTTTTTTGTGCGGGCGGATTGAATTCGGTTCGTGTGGTGGAAAATTTGCACCGGCACTGACGTATCAATGTCCTGTCGCAAATTTTGCGTGCATTTGCTGTCAAACTGCGGACGTTATGGCTCCATATTGAATGCAGCCAGCTGGATTTTGTACGCGGTATATTTCTACGCCAGATATGCC
>JARRLC010000004.1:38071-44600 GCA_037387425.1 Alphaproteobacteria bacterium | reverse complement strand
ATTGCTGCAAAATCGGCACCAACTGGAATGGCAGAACCTGTGTTCCTGACAAACCAGACCGCGTGTGTCCACGTGGCACGCACGGCAAGTATCCGCATTGCTGCAAGACGGGTGCTCACTGGAACGGCAGAACCTGTGTTCCTGACAAACCAGACCGCGTGTGTCCGAAGGGAACGCACGGGAAATACCCGCGTTGCATCAAGGACAGGCCGAACCGGGTTTGCCCGAAGGGAACGCACGGTCGGTATCCGCGTTGCATCAAGAACAAGCCACGCCCTCGCGTGTGCCCAAAGGGAACGCACGGTCGGCCACCGCGTTGCATCAAGAACAGGCCACGCCCTCGCGTGTGTCCAAGGGGAACGCACGGTCGGCCACCGCGTTGCATCAGGAACAGGCCACGCCCTCGCGTGTGCCCACCTGGCACGCACGGCAGGCCACCACGTTGCATCAAGAACAGGCGACCTCATCGAGTTCAGCCCCACCACAGGCGGCATCGGCGGGAACAGCTCTACTGAACGCCTGATATCAGGTAGGCAACGCGCCTAAGAAGAAACAGACCGGCGGGGATAACTTCCCCGCCGGTTTTCATTGAGGCAGCGGCAAACGGAACAAACGGTTACACCAGCCCAGCGCCGCGCAAACTTATATGGCCGTCGCGTCCAACGATAAGATGATCGTGCACGTCAATATTTAGCGCTTTCGCCGCTTCTATGATCTCTTTGGTGATATCGATATCAGCGCGGGAGGGGGTGGCGTCGCCAGAAGGGTGGTTATGCACCAAAATTATCCCCGCAGCCGACAGCTCCAAAGCGCGCCGCATCACTTCGCGGACGTAAACCGGCGTATGGTCGATAGTGCCGTGCCCTTGTACTTCATCTGCAATAAGCCGGTTACGTTTATCGACAAATAGAATGCGGAGTTGCTCGCGCATTTCATACCCCATGGCGGCGCGGCAATAATTTTTTACCTTTTCCCACGAATTGAGCAGCGGGCGCTTCAGAGCCTCACTTTGCATCATGCGCAGCGCCGCAGCGCGGATCAGCTTAATTTCAGTGATGGCGGCGGCTCCCAAACCGGACACTTCGGCGAGACGCGTTTCGCTTGCGTTAATGGCCTCGGCGAAATTTCCGAATTTGGCGATGATCGCTTTCGCCAGTGGCTTGGTGTCGCGGCGCGGGATCGCGCGGAACAAAATCAGCTCCATCAACTCGTAATCGGGCATGGCGTCTGCGCCCCCTTGGCGGAAACGTTCACGCAGGCGCTCCCGGTGGCCGACATAATGCTGCTGCTGGCTTTGCTGTTTTGGCGGCGGCAATATTGAAACGGCAGATTCGCGAAACTCGGCCATGCAATTTTCTCCGTGACTTGACGCAGATGTGTGTCCAGCAACGGAAAGTGCGTAGGCTACCGGAGCACGCTAGTCATTATTCCGGAAAATTGCATGCGCCGCTCTTAGGGAGAATGCGTAATGCATTTGTGGGACGGATAGAAGAGCAAGCCCTTACTTCAGCACCACCCCATGATATGGCGGCTTATGCCAGCCGTGCGGAGAATAGGTAAAAACCTCGCAGCCATCGGCGGTTACCGCAATTGTATGCTCGAACTGCGCCGACAGTTTGCGGTCCCGCGTGACGGCGGTCCAGCCATCCGACAGGGTTTTCACATCTTCTCGTCCGAGATTAATCATCGGTTCTACTGTGAAGAACATGCCCGGTTCCAGCACGACGCCCTCGCCTGGCGCGCCATAGTGCAAGATGTTTGGCCGGTCGTGGAAGACGCGCCCCAGGCCGTGCCCGCAGAAATCGCGCACAATGCTGCACCGCTCGGCCTCCGCGAAAGCCTGAATCGCCGCGCCGATGTCACCCGTGGTGCTGCTCGGCTTCACTGTTGCGATGCCACGCATCATGGCTTCGTATGTCACCTCAATGAGGCGCTCGGCCTTGCGTGATATTGCGCCCACCGGATACATACGGCTGGAATCGCCGTGCCAGCCATCGACAATCAGCGTCACATCAATGTTGACGATATCGCCCTCTCGCAACTGACGCGGTCCTGGAATGCCGTGGCACACCACATGATTGACCGATGTGCAAATCGCCTTGGGAAAACCGCGATAGCTGAGCGGCGCCGGTATCGCATCGTGCGACAAGGCGAAATCCATAATGATGCTATCCAGCTTTTCGGTACTGACGCCTGGGCGCACATATTCGGTGATCAGATCGAGCGCTTCGGCCACGAGCTTACCCGCGCGGCGCATCCCCACAAAGGCTTCCGGGCCGTGAAGTTTGATATGTGTGTCGTTGGTGCGCGTGTTGAAGTCAACTTCTGTCATATGGGGTTTCCTGGATCGTCTGGATCGTGGCGTCGCTCATTCTCTCTATAAAAACGTAATATGGCCACTTCAACAAACGAATATTTAAGCTGCCGTTCAGAGAGCGCAAGCGACAAGTGTTTTTATCGTGGAATAGTGGGGCAAACCTGTCATTTGAGCCTTAAGGGCTATACAGCACAAATACTGGTTTAAACCGTGAGGTTTCGAACCAGTAGCGCTTATTCCCGATTAGACAACGTCTGTTTCACGCTTTATGGTCGGGCAAAGCCGCGCGAGGCGCGGAGGTAACCGGCATAAATCCGGAAAGAACTGGAGATGTATTATGGGGCACGTTTATAAATCGTTTCTTGGCCTGGGGCTGGCCGCTGCAGCCGTATTCAGCCTTGCCACCGTTGCTGAGGCAGGGCGTTGCAAGGGGCATTCCTGCAAAGACAGAAGCGGCGTTTACCGCCATATTTACGTGGAGAGCGACTATGGTTCGCGCCGTGTATCTGTGCCGGTGCGGCATACGCGCATGGGCGATCAGGTGAAGCTTCCCGGCGGCTCTTGGGTTGATTGCGAGGTTACTTGCGAATACACGGTGCGCCGCCTCAGCGTTGATTTTTGGGAAGACCAGCAAAACCATTCCACTTCGCCCAATTATCTAAAATACGACCTTGATCTGGATACGGGCAGAATAGAACGCCGCTATCCGTAATTAGTTCGTCTCCTGATAAAGGAGGCTTGCGTCGCCTCTTCCCGCGCATACACTACTTTGTGAAGTCGTATTTGCGGGGAGGGCTGATGACCGGAGCAGAAGATTTCACGCTCGCGCAGCGGCTGATACTTGAAAACGCCAGCGAAGCTGAGCTTTTTCAAGCTATCGCGCATGCGCGTGTTCAGCACGGCACACATCTTTTGTTGGCGGGCACCGTGTGGGACTGGGCGGACTGGGGCAGCTGGTTCGAGCGTGAAGTGGTGACGCGTGCCGAAGGAATTCTGCAAGCGTCCCACGACGAAATCCACCAGCTCGTGTGCGGCGAATGGGAAGCTTGCGCGAAAATCCCAGGTCTAGCTAGCCAGTTTGAGACCGCTAGTCAGATTGCGGAGGTGGTTTCTGTATTCGTAGGCGGCATCGTTGGCAAGCTGCTTTCCCGCGCTGTTGCGCTGGCGGTGGGCTATATCCTTGCCGAGCAGAGCGTGGAAGCATTTTGCGAATGCAAAACAACCCCTGCCTGATGCGGGTCGGCTCTACGGTGTAGAAAATGTTTCCTCAACGTGTGAGGCAGCTATCGGGCGCGGTTCGCCAGCGTCTCCCGCGTGGTGCGGAAGATATCGCCAAGCGCTTCAAAATCTGGCGCGCGGACGGAAGTCGGGCGCCAGACCAGCACAACCTGGCGCGGGCAAGCCCCCTCCAGCGGGGTGAGCGCCACGTGGTGACCGCGCGTTACGCCCGCATCGACCGACAATTGCGGTAATAGCGTCAGCCCCAGCCCCTCCTCGACCATCGCGATCAGCGTGGATAGGCTGGTAGCCGCGAAAGTTTCATCCCTCAGCGCCATGATTTCCGGGAAGGCTGACAGCGCATGGCGTTGCAGGCAATGCCCCTTTTCCAGCAGCAATAGCCTGCGCTCCGCCAAATCTTTGCCGGTTACCTGGGAAAGCGCTGCAAGCGGATGGCTGGGCGGCGTCATGAGCTGGTAGCCATCCTCGAACAGGGGCGCTACCGCGAGATCGCCGATTTCATAAGGCAGTGCGATCAAAATTACATCAAGCCGCCCGGATTTCAGCCCAGCGATTAAACTGTCCGTTAACTCTTCGCGCAAATAAAGCCGCAGTTCGGGGAAGGTCTGGCGCAGCGTTGGCAGCATCTTGGGGATGAGGAAAGGCCCAATCGTGGGGATAGTGCCTAAAGCCAAATCGCCTCTCAGCGTACCGGCGCGCCCTGCGGCGAGGTCTACAATGTCGCGCGCATCGGCGAGCAGCGCCCGGGCGCGTTCAGCGATCTCGCGGCCTACCGGCGTCATCACCACGGAGCGCTTGGTTCGCTCGGCAAGTGAGACGCCCAGCGTTGTTTCCAGCTCCTTCAAGCCGGAACTGAGCGTCGATTGTGTGACATTGCACACTTCGGCAGCACGGGAAAAATGTAGTTCATCCGCGAGCGCCACGAGAAAGCGTAATTGTCGGAGGCTGGGGAGCATGGCCTGTCATTGAGTAATTCGATTTGTGAGAGTTGAATAATTCATTTCAACAATTTTTGCAAACCGACTATCAATAATGCATCTTAACTGCACAAATTTAGGAGGACCACGTATGACTGAAACTGCTTTTGTCGCTATGCCTCGCCTGAACGAACCGGCACCGGACTTCCGCGCCCCAACCACGCATGGCGAGAAGACGCTTGAGGACTATCGCGGCAAATGGCTGATCCTGTTTTCGCACCCGGCTGACTTTACGCCGGTCTGCACGACGGAATTCATGGCTTTCGCCAAGCGCCAGCAAGAATTTGCCTCGCTGAACGTGGAATTGTTAGGGCTTTCGATCGACAGCAATTTCGCGCATATCGCCTGGGTGCGTAACATCAAGGAGAAATTCGGCGTCGATATCGGTTTTCCGATCATCGCTGACCTTAGCATGCAGGTGGCGCACGCTTACGGCATGATCCAGCCGGGGGCTTCTGATACTTCGGCGGTGCGGGCAACATTCATCATCGACCCGAACGGTATTTTGCGCGCAATGGTCTACTATCCGATGACCAATGGCCGTTCGATTGATGAATTCCTTCGCCTCGTTAAGGCAATGCAAACGTCTGACGCCAACCACTGCGCTACGCCGGAAAACTGGCAGCCGGGCGATGCCGTTATCGTGCCACCGCCTGCAACGACCGAAGGCGCGGAATCCCGTGGTTCTGAAGGCTTCGAAACGGTGGACTGGTACTTCTCGAAACGGACGCTGTAATAGCATCTGTTATGTAGGACGACAATGCAGCTCGGCTTTTGTTTGCCGGGCCGCTTTTTTAGCAAAAAAACGGGGCAGGTTTTCCCGCCCCGGTTCAGTAAAAGTAGATCGAAAATTGAGATTAGAAGTTACCAGTTTGTCTGGCTTGTTTCATTTTTTCGCGATAGCTGGCCCAAAGCGCATTGCCATCTTTCAGAGTGACAGTTTTTTGTGATTTAACGACTGCCTGTCCTTCCGGTCCCGTTGCGAAACCAACAAATTTGACGACCTCGGGTGAGGGTTTTTTGTTGATCACCACATAAAGCGGCCGGTGAATTGGGTACGTTCCCTTAGAGATATTCTCGTAGGACGGCTCAATTCCATCTAGACTCAGGAAGTTGACCTTGCGTTTGCGTCCGCTGCTGATGCCAGTGACAGCGACGGCGCCGGGATTGGCTTCTACGAATTTCTCAACTGGTCCTGAAGATTTCAGCACTTTCGCGTCTTTGCTGAACTCAGTTTCCGGGTCGAAGAAAGCAAGCTCACGGATCATCCGGCCTACGCCTGAAATTTTGCCTTCTCTTGCCGTAAGCTGGATCGGAAGATCAGGACCGCCGAGTTCTTTCCAGTTGGTTATCTTTCCGACGAGAATGCCTTTGAGCTGATCTTTTGTGATATTTTTGACCGGATTGGAAGGGTGGGTGATAACCACGATGCCATCCCATCCCACTGGGACGAGTTTGCTATTCGCTTCTTCTGGGGCCAGGATTTTGTGGCGGCAACTTCCGCCAATGTCTGCTGTGCCAGCGGAAACATCTCTTATGCCACGGGTTGCCCCGCCGCCTTCAAGCTTGATTTTTGTGCCGGTCTTTTTCTCATAAGCTTCGGCCATCGCAGCCATGAAGGCTTTTTTGATGATGCCGCACCCTACCCATTTAAGTGTTTGTGTTTCGGCATGAATCTGAGTGCTACTCATCAAGAGCGCAGCAACGAGAAGTGCAAATTTCTTCATTAAGTTCCCCTGGTTCTGTACATTCTAGAGCATTTTATTGTTTGAAGGTGTTTAGAGTAATGCTCTAGATATTACGCCATTGAATGTTTTGTTTTCCGAAGACTTGATTCTTATTTCATATTCCGGGCTCGCCCCATAAGGAGAATTAGGAGCATGCGATGGGCGGGATTATCGTCATTCCAACTAGGAAACGCAAAGTGTATGTCTGGTGTTTTCAAATCTTTCCACAGCCTATCCTTGGAATAATCTGACATATATTTAAATATATA
>JARRLC010000004.1:0-38031 GCA_037387425.1 Alphaproteobacteria bacterium | reverse complement strand
TGCAGCTTTAAATCAGAAACGAGCAGCCTACATCTCACTTGCTGCTGGTAATTGAGTGGTGACTAAAAAGGCGTAACCGGATGTTACACATATTGAAAATGGGCGCGATATATTCGCTCGTCGTGCTGATAATCGCTATCGTTGCGGCGCTTTGGTATAGTTTGGGGATGCCGGGGCGGTCTTACACTGGCCCGCTGCCGCCGGCTACGGACGAAGAGACCGATTTGGCTGCGCGCCTGAAGCAACATGTTGTCGCCCTAGCGAGTACGCCACACAACATTCGGCATTACGCCAATCTCGAAGCGGCAGCGCGATATTTAGACCAAACGCTGACGGCCGAAGGCTATCACGTGGTCTCGCAATCCTTTGAGGTTGATGGCAAGGTTGTGCGCAACCTTGAGATCACCATTGAGCCGCCGGAAAGCAACGCTAAGACGAAAACCGTTGTGATCGGCGCGCATTATGACTCTGTTTTCGATGTGCCAGGCGCGAACGATAACGGCTCCAGCGTCGCGGCGATCCTCGAACTTGGCCGCCTCTTGAAAGATATGCGCCCCACGCGAACACGGCTGCGTCTGGTGCTGTTCGTGAATGAAGAGCCGCCCTACTTCAAGACCGAGAATATGGGCAGCTTCCGCTATGCGCAAATGCTTGCCGGGCGGAACGAACCCGTCTCGGCGATGATCGCGCTCGACACGATCGGCTATTTTTCTGACAAGCCGGGCAGCCAGCAATATCCGCCGCCTTTTGACAAGGTTTTTCCGGATCAGGGGAATTTCATCGCCTTTGTCGGCATGCCTGGGTCGCGCTCGCTGGTGAGAGATGTAGTGGCGTCGTTCCGGCGGCATACGGATTTTCCGTCCATTGGCGGCATCGCGCCCGGTTTCGTTCCCGGCATCGACTGGTCCGATCACTGGTCGTTCGTGCAGCACGGATTTCCGGCGATGCTGATTACCGATACGGCGGTTTTCCGTTATCCCCATTATCACGAATTGACCGATACGCCGGACAAAGTGAATTACGAGCGGCTGGCGCGCGTCACCAAGGGGATTGAGCGCATTCTCCGGGATCTGGTGAAATAAGGCGATCGGAGGCGGAATAGAGAAGGCCCTACCACAAATGCGAAAGGCGGCTTCCGCTCCCCCCGGAGATGGAAACCGCCTTCACATCTAGCCTACCGCTGCGCTATAAGCGCGGCAGACGACCTTGCCCTGGTATTCGTGGCCTGAAATTCTATGACTGGTTACGCCGCGATAAGCTTGTCAACTTCGCGAACCAACTCGCGCAAATGCACAGGCTTGGAGAGAACGCGTGCTTGCCGTGGCGCATTTGAATCGGGATGCAGAGCAACCGCGGCGAACCCTGTGATGAACATGATTTTCATCTCGGGTTGCAGTTCGGCAGCGCGCTTCGCCAGTTCAATGCCGTCCATCTCCGGCATGATGATATCTGTCAGCAACAGCGTGAACGGCGTTTTCTGCAAGCACTCAAAGGCTTCGGCGCCGTCCGGAAAGGCGAACACTTCATAACCGGCGCGTTCCAGGGCTTTGGCCAGAAAGCGGCGCATGGCTTCATCATCTTCAGCGAGGAGAATACGCGGCATAATTTGCTTCACTTACTTTGGCTATCGTTTTAGCAGTCAACCAGAAGTTGTTTAACATTTCTTCCTGTCTTTGGCCCCTCTAACCTAACCGATTTTGACGCAAAATCGAGGGGTAACATCAGATTAACCTTACCAAGCTCCCTCATCTGGCGATAGCAACATTTAGCGGCCTTTCCTTGTCGCTAGGGGGAGGTATGACATGCGCCGATAAAATGCAACTCTACATTGCGTTGATGCGGTTGGCTTCGATGCTCTGCCACATACACACCTTGCCAGGTTCCTAGTGCTGAGCGTCCATCAACCACAGGGATAGACAGGCTGACAGAGGTTAACATTGTCTTGATATGCGCTGGCATGTCGTCCGGGCCCTCGCAGGCGTGCCGATAATTCGCAGATTTCGGAGCAAGACGCGCCAGCGTATCAGCAAGATCTTGCAACACAGCCGGATCGGCGTTCTCCTGGATCGTCAGCGAGGCCGATGTATGCGCGATAAATACGGTTAACAAGCCTTGCCCGGCGCGGATCATTTTCAGCCAGTCTTGTATCGCGGCGGTAATTTCCACAAAACCCTGACCGTTTGTACGAATCGAAAGCCTATGGTTGGCCTGCGCTAAAGTCTTGCTATCCAACGCTTTTAACTGAGATACAGGGGGCATTCGATCTTTCATAACTCTAGCGTCCGGCATGAAAGTCACCAAAACAAGGCAGTCCTTTAGTTTTCCAGATTCCGAGGGCTAGCTCAAGGCGTTAGTTGCAGCAATGCATCCCTTGGTTTTTAACCGCTATTCTTTACCGTTTCATCGAACAAATTTTTGAAAAATATCCCAAGGTTTTACTGAATGTTTACTCTAAGGGACAACAGTTAAAAAAGATCGGGATGTGTGCGCGTAGCGGATCGAACCATAGCGTTCCTGAGAAGCGGCCAAAATTTGTAATTTTTGCATTTTTCGTAGGACTACGGCGGCAACAGGGCGCGCGGCAATAGCTTATTAGCTTTTCAGGACGTGCCATGAATTCCAACGCCCAAGCAGGGTCAGATAACCCAACTCCAAATTCCCCTGCCGGACAAGCTACCGGCGGCAGGGACGCGCGCGAACCTGCCCGCGAGACAGAACGTCCTGCGTCAAACGATCCCGCTGCGGAAGCGCTGCTTCGACGGTTTCTTTCCGAGGTGAACGGTTACCGTCAGGCTGGAAATGCCGCTTTGCGCGAGCTGGAAAACCGGCTAACCGCGCTCTCACGCCATAATCCTGGAGTGGCCGCCAGAAAAAAACAGTCGGCTGCCGCCGCTTCCACTTCCGCTTCTGCTGCCGCCTCCGCCGCTCCGGCTTCAGCTCCTGCAACATGCGCTTCGCCGCATCCGGCTGCTGCACCTATGCCTACTTCCGCTTCTTCCGCTTCAGCTTCAACCTCGGCTTCCGCTTCCGCCGCCAGAAAGCCGAGGACAGCGCCACAACGCAGCGCCAACGTCAAACCCAATGAACGCACGCTTACAGAGCGGCTGCGTGAACTCACGAACCATCTCCACGACGACATCTCCAAGAATGGTGTTAGTGGCAGTGAAGATCCTCGCGAGATGCCAGGCGCTTCAATGCGGCATACAATGTCTGCAAAGCGCCCATCCAACTTTAAATCGACGCCATCATCTCCGGTTCTCGATCGGGCGTGGTTTGAAGACCGCTTCGCCGCCATGCGCGCGTCCATCCATCATGCGACAGACAGCTTTCCGTTAAGACGGCTAGAATCGCTGGAAGTTCAGTTTGCCCAATTGATGGAGCGGCTCGATCAGCGTGAAACCGCCGAAGATGGCATAGGGCAAGTGCAAGCCAACCTTAAGCGCCTCGCGGTCTACCTACAAGATTCCAAGGTTTGGGCGGTGTCCCACGATAAGCGTCTGAGCTGCGTAGAAGCCAAGCTTAGCCACTTGAGCGGATTGGTGGAGCAATCTCATGCGGCGATCGCGGCGACGGCCAAGGGCCTGGAAATCGTAGCAAAGGGCACAGGAACGAGGTTGGCGCATGCAACTGCCGATCTGGTTGTGAACCAGCTTGAAAACAAAATCGCCCACATGAATCCCGTTCGCGCAATTGAAGACCTGCATCAGGGCGTTGCTTCGTTGTCCATGCAGTCGCGTCAATATGCGCGCAGTACAGATGAGCGTTTCCGTCAGCTTCAAACATCTCTGAACGATAATTTCAAACGTCAGGCAGCAGAAGTCGCCGCACGGCGAGCGAAAGGTTCGGCCTCAGGCAAAACTCTGGACCTGCAGCAAGATGAGACGAAACAATACGCGCCGGAAAACCATAACGAGAATTACGAGGGTGATAACTGTGTTCGCAAGCTGAACACGCCCGCTCGGCGCGCTTCCAAGCTTGCCGATGGCGCACAGCAGAAATCTACCTCCAAAAGCGAAGAGCCGCTTCGCTATCAAATCCCGTATGGGGAATTTCTGCCCGACGAAGAGCGGAAGCCATCCAATGTAGGATTGGTGATTGCGGCGGTCATTCTGATCTTGGCTAGCGCTGCAATGCTCTATCTCAACCTTCGCGATAAGAATGTGCTCGGGAAATGGCCGTTCGATGCATTGCCGAAATTTGCACTTTCCAATCCGTTTTCGGACAGCCCTGCTAAAGTTAGCCACAAAACGAAAGGTGGCGGCGAGACCACCGAGACCAAGCGTTCGTCACGTCTGATAAGTGCGGGAGTAAAACAAGCTCGTGTGATGGCGATGCCCAGCGGGATCATGCTTTCAAGCGACAATGTGTTGAATTCCCAACAAAGAAACACGCAAGCTGTGCTCATCCCCGCGCCTTCGCCGAGCAAAAACGCTTCCGCCCCAAAAGACACGCCGTCAGCTTCGGAAACGACTAAAAAGGCGGAAAAAGAGGCCAGCGTTAGTAAAGCCGCGATCAAAGGCGATATGGATGCGCAGTTTCATGTCGGCCAGAAATATTTAAATAGCGATGATGTCGCGAGCACCGACGAAAAGCAGAAGCGTTTGGCCAGGGCGATGCGTTGGTTCCGTCGTGCGGCTGAAAGCGGTCATGTCCCCTCGCAATACCGCCTCGCAACGATGTACGAACTTGGAAGAGGCGCACCGCAAAACTACGTCGAAGCGAGCAAATGGTATTTGCGCGCTGCAAAACGCGGTCATGTGAAAGCGATGCACAATCTGGCCGTGCTGAAGGCGCAAGGGCAGGACGGTCCGCTCGATCATACGGCTGCCGCGAAATGGTTCAAGCAAGCAGCGGATCATGGACTTGCCGACAGCCAGTATAATCTGGCCGTGCTTTACGAGCGGGGCATTGGTGTAGAGAAAGATACCGTCAAGGCGTATCAATGGTATGCCTTAGCGGCGCGCCATGGTGACAAGAAGGCAATTCACCGGCGTGATGCCGTGACGGTCCGTCTTTCCGCTGAGCAGATTGCCAAGGTCGCGCAGAACGTCGCTAATTGGTCTTCCCTGCCGGTTGATGTTTCGGTGAACGGTCCGGCGCCAGAGCCGCCAGCCTCTGTATGGGAAGCTGTTAAAACTGTAACGAAGCCGAAAAATCCGAACCCAGAAGAAGCACATTCCCAGGACACCAAAAAGGCTTGGAGCACTTCCATCACCCCGGTGAATTCCGCAGTTGTCGAGGTACAGCGCATGCTTAACCAGCTTGGCTTCAAGCCAGGTCCGGCGGATGGCGTTATGGGGCCACTAACAGTTGCTGCTATCCGTGAATTCGAGGGGAAGAACGGATTTCCAGTTACCGGGAAAGTGTCGGCTATACTGCTGGCGGAACTGAATATTATGAAGAACTGACCGCGGATTGTCTGGAGTATCGGAAAAGGCTGGAATAACAAAAAGGGGCTTTAAGCCCCTTTTTTATTATGCGCACCGCTGTCATGACCGGTATTAAAGGTGGCCATGACAACGGATGCGAGAAATATTTATTTAATCGTTAGCGGCAGGGACGTCCCTTAGCTTCGCAAAGTTTACCCAAACCAGTGCCGCTCGGCCCACACGAGATGGACTTACCGCGCGCTTTGCCCCAGTTTGCGTATTGGCTGCCGAATTCTACGGTGACTTCTCTTTTCCACGCTTTGATAGCGCTTCTACGAGCCATGCCACGCGGAATCCACTTTCTGCCGACCGAATGCACGCGGCTGGACACGCAACGGCTGTTGTAGCGCTTGCGTACATGTTGGCGATGATACCGACGATGGCGCATACGGCGGCGGTAACGCTTACAGCGGTCGGTGTAGTGATGATATTTGCAGTAATGCCCGAGCGAACGATAGTGATAGCCGTCGTCATCGAAGATGCCTCCTGCATTCGCGCTTGGTGCAAACGCAACCAAGGCAAACGTGGCGGCAGCGACGAGTTTCAATGTAAATTTCATTCGTAATTTCTCCCTGGAACATGGGGGGGCGGGGCGCTTCCCCCATCGGATTAGGTCTGCGTCGAAAACCTAACCAAAGCTAACCTATTTAAAATGAACCCCGTTACAAAACGATGTTCATTTATAATTAATCAAATTCACAGGAAAAACTACGCACCCTTTTCAACGGACTGCGCACTATAACGCAACACTGGCTTGCGTGCTGCGCGCGTTTCATCCAGCCGCTTGCGGGGCGCATAGTGCGGAGCTTCTCTAAAGCGGTCTGCTTCGCCACGTTTTGCCGCCTGAACCAACGCTTCCAATGTGCTGGTGAACTGGTCGAGGCTGGCTTTCGATTCCGATTCGGTCGGCTCAACGAGCATCGCACCATGCACCACCAGCGGGAAGTAGACCGTCATCGGGTGGAAGCCCTCGTCAATCATCGCTTTGGCGAAATCGAGCGTGGAGATGCCGGTGTCCTTTAAGAAACTGTCATCGAACAGCACTTCGTGCATGCATGTCTTGTCGCCGAAAGGCTGGCTCATCACGTCGCGAAGCTGACAGCGCACATAGTTGGCGTTCAGCACCGCGTCTTCCGAAGCCTGACGGATGCCATCCGCGCCGAAACTCAGCATATAAGTTAGCGCGCGCACGAACATGCCCATCTGGCCGTGGAATGCGGTCAGCCGTCCGAAGGGTTTGGCCTCGTTGTCAGCCGCCGATGCTTCGTCTTCGATCAGCCGGAATTCGCCGTCAGCTTCCTTGGCAATAATCGGCAACGGCGCATAGGGCGCAAGCGCTGCTGAAAACACCACCGGCCCCGCGCCCGGTCCGCCGCCGCCATGCGGCGTGGAAAACGTCTTGTGCAGATTGATGTGCATTGCGTCCACGCCGAGATCGCCAGGGCGTACCCTGCCAGCAATGGCGTTGAAGTTCGCGCCGTCGCAATAGAGATATGCCCCCGCTTTGTGCAGCGCATCGGCAATTTCCACGATTTCCGGCTCGAACAGCCCACACGTATTGGGATTGGTGAGCATCATCGCGCCGACATCCGGGCCGAGCGCTTCGATCACCGCCGCCGCACTTACCGTGCCATCGGCACGGGCGGGCACTGCCTTAATGGTGAAGCCAAGCGATGCCGCCGTGGCCGGATTGGTGCCGTGCGCGGAATCAGGCACCAGAACCACGCGCCGCGTGTCCGCCTCGTCGCGCGCTTCAAGCGCCGCCTTGATGGCCGTCATGCCGCACAACTCGCCATGCGCGCCAGCCTTGGGCGAAAGCGCCACGGCGGGCATTCCCGCCAGCGTTGTGAGCCAGCTTCCCAGCATATGCATCAGCCCGATAGCGCCTTGCACGGTCTTTTGCGGCTGCAAGGGATGCACATCAGCAAAGCCGGGAAGTCGCGCTATTTTCTCGTTCAGACGCGGATTGTGCTTCATGGTGCACGATCCGAGCGGAAAAATGCCGGTGTCGATGGAGTAGTTTTTCTGGCTGAGCCGTACATAATGGCGCACGGCTTGGGGTTCGCTAAGGCCGGGCAAGCCGATAGGCTTGTTGCGTTCCAGGCCGCCGAGACGGTTGGCAGACGCTGAAGCCGCCGTTTCCGGCTCATCAAAATCGACGCCCGAAGTCTCCGGCGAACCGATCTCGAAAATCAACGGTTCTTCAATAGCGAGCGCCCTATTGCCGGTATGCGTGGCAGGCTTTTCCGCCATCGAAAAAGTCTTTTGAGACATATCCGTCATGCAAGCACCTTCCTGAGAGCCGCTTCGTAGGCAACGCGGTCCGTCTCTGTGTTCGTTTCTGTCGCAGCCACGATGATGTCGTTCACAAGCGCTTCATCGCCTGGAAACAGCCGTGATGCGGGCACGCCGCCGATGACGCCTTCGTTCGCCAGCGCGTCGATAACCTCAGCGCCGGGCTTGGGCGTGCGGATGGTGAATTCGTTGAAAAACTGCGGGGTGAGGATTTCCACGCCCGGCACAGCGCCCAGACCATCCGCCAGCGCTACCGCGTTTGCGTGGTTGATACGCGCCAACTCGCGCAAACCGGCCTCGCCAAGCAGCGTCAAGTGGATGGTGAACGCCAGCGCGCACAGTCCGGAGTTCGTGCAGATGTTGCTGGTCGCCTTCTCGCGGCGGATGTGCTGTTCGCGCGTGGCCAGCGTGAGCACATAGCCGCGCCGTCCATCTGCATCCACGGTTTCACCGCATAGACGCCCCGGCATCTGCCGCTGATATTTCTCGCGGGTGGCGAACAGACCGACATACGGTCCACCGAAATTCAGCGCATTGCCGATAGACTGGCCTTCCCCCACAACGATATCCGCCCCCATCTCCCCAGGAGATTTCAGCGCGCCGAACGAAACGGCTTCTGTCACCACCACGACAAGCAGTGCGCCTGCTTTGTGCACCAGCTCCGCCAGCGGAGTAATGTCGCGCACATCGCCGAACACGCCGGGATATTGCACCACCACGCACGATGTATCGCCATCCACGACGCTGGCGAAATCGCCATGACGCCCCGGACCGGATGGTAACGCCACTACGTCAGAGCCGTTATACTGGCTCAGCGTCTCGATGACCGCGCGGTATTGCGGATTGAGCCCGCCAGCCAGCACGGCTTTCTTCCGTCTGGTGACGCGGTTAGCCATCAGCACCGCTTCGCCTGCCGCTGTCGAACCGTCATACATGGAGGCGTTGGCGACATCCATGCCGGTAAGCAGCGCAACCTGGCTCTGGAACTCGAACATATATTGCAGCGTGCCTTGCGCGATTTCCGGCTGATACGGCGTGTATGCAGTCAGAAATTCTGAGCGCTGGATGATGTGATCGACGCTCGCTGGCACATGGTGCTTGTAAGCGCCGCATCCGACGAAGAATGGCGCCGATCCGGCAGGCGTGTTACGCGAAGCCAGCGCGTCAAGGATGCGCTCCACAGCCATTTCGCTTTTGTGATTCGGCGTTTCTGAGAAGTCGGCTTGGCGAAACGCCGCCGGAACATCCTGAAACAGATCATTGATACTGGCGGCCCCAATGGCGTTCAGCATCTCGCGGCGCTCCGCGTCAGTGTGGGGCAGATACCGCATTAATCCACCGTCTCAAGATAATCGGCATAAGCCTCAGCGGACATGAGCGCGCTTAGTTCGTTTTTGTCGGCGATGCGGATTTTGACGAACCACGCTTCGCCTTCGGCGTCCTCGTTGACGCTCGCCGGAGCATCGACAATGGCTTCGTTGATTTCAACGACTTCACCGCCCACTGGCGTGTAAACTTCGCTGGCGGCTTTCACTGATTCAACAACGGCGATTTCCTGGCCTTTAACAAGAACCTTGCCGACTTCTGGCAGCTCAACAAAGACGATGTCGCCCAGTTTTTCTTGCGCATAATTGGTAATGCCGATCGTGCCGACCCCATCAGCTACGCGGATATATTCGTGGTCACGTGTGAATTTTGATTCAGTCATGTTTCTCTCCCCAGCTCTCTAACTTTTTCTGAAATATTTGTTTGGTATGAACGGCAACGGAGCCACCGTCGCCGGATGCGGCGTACCGCGAATAACGATTTGCAACGGCGTATTCTTTTTGGCGTGGCTGGCGTCCACATAGCCCATGGCGACAGGAGCGCTAAGGCTTGGCGAATATGATCCGCTGGTTACCTGTCCCACCGTTTTGCCGTCTTCCCCGAGGATTTCGCATCCCTCACGGGCGGGGGCGCGGCTTGTCAGACGTATACCGACGCGTTTCCGTTTCGGACCTTCACGCAACTCGCGTTGAATGCGGTGTGCTCCCGGAAAGCCGCCCTCTTCGCGACGTCTCTTGCCCATGGACCACACCAAAGCCGCTTCGACTGGCGATGTGGTTGTATCCAGTTCATGCCCGTAAAGGCAAAGTCCGGCTTCCAGCCGCAACGTATCGCGCGCGCCGAGGCCGATAGGCTTTACTGCCGGATGAGATAGCAGCGCTCGCGCGGCTTCTTCTACTTCCCCGTCGTCCAGCGAGATTTCGAAGCCGTCTTCGCCGGTATAGCCAGAGCGGCTAACATGGCAGTCCAACCCGGCCAATTCCGCGGCCATAGCGCCCATAAAGGGGAGCGTGGTCGCTTTTGGGCACAGTTGATCCATAACGGTTGCCGCCGCCGGTCCTTGCAGAGCGATCATCGCAAGGTTTTCTTGGATGTCGAGCCGTATGCCGTCTGCCAGATGCGTGTGCAGATGCGCATAGTCCAGATCTTTGCGGTCGGCGTTTACAACCAGCATCAAAGTGCCGTCGTCTTCGGGGGAAGGCGAGCGTGTTACGATCAAGTCGTCGATGATGCCGCCTTCTTCATTCAGCAGTTGGGTGTAGCGCTGCTGGCCGCGTTCCAGGCCGATGATATCGGCAGGAACCAACGTTTCCAGCATAGTGGCGGTTTGCTCATGGCTTTCGCCGACGAGAAGCGCTTGTCCCATATGCGATACGTCGAACAGCCCGGCGGCTTCGCGCGTATGCAGATGTTCCTTGAGCAACCCTTGTGGATACTGTACGGGCATTTCGTAGCCCGCGAACGGCACCATTTTAGCGCCGAGTTCCAAATGCAGGTGATATAACGGCGTGCGTAGAATTTCTGAAGAGGCGGCAGTATTTTGAAGGGCTGTCATCTATCAGTTCCGCGGACATGAGTGAACATTGCCGGTTTCCCGGACCATGCGCCCCCTCTGTCCCAGAACCTGAGAGAATTCACTTCGCGGTTAAGATGCCGCCGCGCCGCTTACCCCATCGGTGAGGCTGGTGCATACCAGCCCGCTTTCCAGAGTGCCGTCAGCCTGCGGTCCCTTTTGCCTGAGAGTTTCCGGGGCGGTTGCTCCTTCGGCGCCGGATAAAATCACCCGGTCTCTCCCGCATGCGTCGAACGGATATAGATCACGTTATATAACAATTGCTTTATATGTGCAACCGCGCACCGCGTATCGACACCTTATCCGTTAGCTGTGTTTTTGTTCTTCAGATGACACGAGGCCCCACGACACGATCTAGCAATTAGTATAGCACGCCTATCTGATTTTCGCCCAAGGTTAACGTCGTTTTGATGTGCTGTTATCAAACGCGACCTGCACTTTGTAGCTTTGCGGTGTCATGCCCGGTCCAAGCGGCACTGTGATTGTCCGCACTGTAGAGAAATACCCTACAGACTGGCCAGCAGGCACTGAGACAGATACCCGGACTTTGTCAGTCTTCACCGTTTTGTGTAAATCGTTCACCACGGTGACTTTTACTGGCAACGTGATGTTCCCGGTTCTCCCCTTTGGTCCCAGAAGCACTCGGCCAGCGAAGCCGTATTTCACGGCGATGCCCCGTGGCCCGTTTGCACATTCACGCGCTGTTCTGGTGATCTCGCCGCGATGCATGACCGCCATCAAATCTTTCGGCGTAGCCGCTTTTTTTGACCTGATGGTGATGCTTTTTCCGCCGGGAGCCACAGCGAAAGCCGGGCATCCGCCGCTGCCGCGGTTGATCGATCCGGTGATATCGCCGCCGTTTTGTTTGTTGCGAGCGGAAGCTAAAAGGTTCGCCTCGGTAACGTTAGCGCCCCATCCGGCTTCGCGTGCGGCTTCTTGCTTGGGCTTGCTGGAGCCGAAAAGCCCGCCGTCGCTGCTAAACGGCGCGGTTAATCCTGAGACGCCGCATCCGCTTAAGGCAGCGCACATTACCAGAACGGCAACGGCTTTACTGCCTATGCCCCTAAGAGCTTCCGGACTGCGATTGTTCATTTTCCCTCCAGGCTCGAAAGCGCCCGCTATCAACTATTGTTATTAACGCCGGATTGCGGACACCTTGTGACGTGCGTATTGTTCTTTCGAAACTGTTACATAAAGCACCCGGGCGGGCAGTATTTCATACCTCGGTTTGCAACGCTCTGTAAAGGCGTTGACATTTTCCCGCAAGAGCGCCCCATGTTGGAACACAACTTAAACGTGATGAACCATGTCTGACACACAAGCCGCTTCCTCTGCGACACTTACGCAATCCGGCGCGAAACCGCCACTTACGATTTTGCTCGCCGCGCCGCGCGGATTTTGCGCTGGCGTTGATCGTGCCGTACAAATCGTAGAATTGGCTTTGCAACGCTTCGGCCCGCCTGTCTACGTGAGACATGAAATAGTCCACAATCGTACAGTCGTAGAAAGCCTGCGCGCACAAGGGGCGGTGTTTGTTAACGAGCTAGACGAAATCCCCGATACGAGCGCTCCGGTAATCTTTTCCGCGCATGGCGTGGCGAAGTCCGTGCCGGATGAGGCGACCCAGCGCGGTTTCTTCCAGATCGATGCGACATGTCCGCTGGTTTCGAAGGTGCATATCGAGGTGGCCCGTCAGCATGCGCGAGGCCACGAAATATTGCTCATTGGCCATGCTGGGCATCCTGAAGTTATCGGTACGATAGGACAGTTGCCGGAAGGAACCGTCCGACTTATCGAAACCGTTGCGGACGCGGAAAATTTTGTGCCCCGCGATAAAAACCACCTAGCTTACGTTACGCAGACGACGCTGTCCGTGGACGATACCCGGGCGATCGTTGACGTTCTGGAACGCCGTTATCCCGGCATCTCTGGCCCGCACAAAAATGACATTTGCTATGCCACTTCCAACCGTCAGGAAGCTGTGAAGGCCGTTGCGGGCCGTGTGGACGCAATGCTGGTAGTTGGCGCGCCCAACAGCTCCAATTCCAGGCGCTTAGTGGAAGTGGCGAACAACACTGGGTGTTCCCTTGCAATTTTGGTGCAGACCGCTGAGGAAATTCCTTGGGAGCGTCTGTCGAATCTGCGCATTCTCGGCCTGAGCGCAGGAGCCTCGGCGCCGGAGCATCTCATCGAAGGAATTATCGCTGCATTTTCAGAGTTTTATGATGTAACCGTAGAAACTGTGACGACAGCTCGCGAGAATGTAACATTCAAGTTGCCTCAGGCGCTATCAGGAGGCGCTGCATAAACGATGGCCGTATATACTCAAGTTTCCGGTGAGGACATGACACTCTTCATGGCGCGTTATGATCTGGGCGCGCTGGTGTCGTTCCATGGCATCGCCGAGGGGGTAGAAAACACCAACTATCTGCTGCACACCGATAAAGGGCAATACATCCTCACGCTTTACGAAAAGCGCGTGAACTCTGGAGATCTGCCTTTTTTTCTCGGCCTGATGGAGCACTTGGCGGAAAAAGGGCTGCCTTGCCCCACCCCTTTGCACGATAAAGGCGGCGTCGTACTGCAAGAGCTTGCCGGACGCCAAGCTGCGCTCATCAGTTTTTTGGAAGGCTATTCGGTGCATCGCCCGCGCGTTAGCCATTGTGGCCATGTCGGGCGTTCGCTCGCAACTATGCATATTGCCGGTGAGGGCTTTGCGCTGCAGCGCACGAATGCGCTGTCGGTTCAGGGGTGGCGCGCGCTGGCCGACGCCACGGCGTCACGCGCCGATACCGTGGCTTTGGGGCTGAGCGAGGCCATCGCCGAAGAGATCGCTTTTCTTGAACAGAACTGGCCTGAAGGGCTGCCCACTGGTATCATCCACGCCGATTTGTTTCCGGATAACGTGTTCTTTCTGGGCGATGAACTTTCAGGGTTTATTGATTTCTATTTCGCCTGCAACGATACACTCGCCTACGATATTGCGGTGTGCCTCAACGCTTGGTGCTTTGAAGAACCTAACGCGTTCAACGTCACCAAGGCGCGGGCGTTGCTGCGTCGCTATAACGAAAAGCGCTCTCTCAACGCGAACGAACTTGCAGCATTGCCAATTTTAGCGCGCGGAGCGGCGTTGCGTTTTCTGCTGACGCGGTTATACGACTGGTTTCACACTTGCGGCAGCGCGCTTGTTCGGCCGAAAGACCCGCGCGAATACTGGCGTAAATTGCGGTTCCATCAAAAGGTGAAATCTGTGGGAGATTACGGACTGTGAGCACGGCGGATACTTCAGACGCATCGGAAGCAGCGGGAAAACGGGGCGCTTCGAGCGCGAAAAAGCCCACCACGGTCATCATTTATAGCGATGGCGCGTGCTCTGGCAATCCTGGGCCAGGCGGCTGGGGCGCATTGCTGATATCCGGGAAAAATCGCAAGGAAATCAACGGCGGCGAGGCGCACACCACCAACAACCGCATGGAGCTGATGGCCGCCACGCAGGCGCTTGAGGCGTTGAAACGGTCTTGCACGGTCGATCTGCACACAGATTCGCAATATGTGCGTAACGGCATCACCTCGTGGATAAAGCGCTGGAAGGAAAACGGCTGGCGCACCGCTGACAAAAAGCCAGTGAAAAACGCCGACCTCTGGCAGGCGCTCGACGTCGCGACCCAGCGTCACAAGGTGGCGTGGCATTGGGTGAAAGGCCACGCGGGCGACGAAGGCAACGAGCGCGCCGATGAGCTAGCCCGAGAAGGCATGGAGCCGTTTAAAGGGTCCGCGGCGTAGACAGCAGCCCACTTTTCTGCGGCTACGTGCATTCCTGCGTTATCCTTGTCATGCCCGTGAAAACGGGCATCCATGGGCGGTGCATCTTGTGGTTAGCGGCGTGGACTATTCCCCACCGCTGTCGCCGGCCTCGCCGTCGCCACCGCCCTCGTCTTCGTCGCCATCATCGTCATTCCCGTTTCCGTCATCGGAAATCGAACGCACTGAAACGACGTGTTCTCCTTCGGCGGTGTTGAAAACGCGCACGCCTTGCGTTGAGCGGCCAACCACCGAAATGCCTTCCACTGGACAGCGGATCATCTGCCCGCCGTCGGTTACCAGCATAATCTGGTCGCTGTCCTCAACCGGGAACGAGGCCGCTAGCTTACCGTTCCGCTCGTTGACGATCATTGCGATGATGCCTTTGCCGCCACGACCGGATACGCGGTATTCATAAGCGCTGGAGCGTTTGCCAAATCCGTTTTCGGACAAGGTGAGCACGAATTGTTCGGCGGCGCCCAATTCGGCGTAGCGCTCCTGCGTGAGGTCAGCGGCGCCTTCTGTCGCTTCAGCATCAGCAGCGTCAGCGCCTTCGTCGACCATGATCTCCGTTTCGTCGTCGCCGGTGCCGCGTTCGCCGCTGAGGGCGCGACGCATGGCGTTTGCCTGTTTGAGGTAAGCGGTGCGTTCGGC
The DNA here is from genome assembly GCA_037387425.1 of Alphaproteobacteria bacterium. GTDB lineage: Bacteria > Pseudomonadota > Alphaproteobacteria > Rhizobiales > Rhodomicrobiaceae > JARRLC01. Next base: position 22,953 of record JARRLC010000004.1, on the reverse strand, counting down.
GGGCGTGGCGTCCATATGGCGCAGGATGGCCATGGAGATCACCCGGTCTTCGCTGTCGAGCTTGATCCCGCGCACACCGTTGGATTCACGGCCCTTGAACACGCGCACGTCGCCCACGGGGAAACGGATCGCCTGGCCATTCTTGGAGGTGAGCAGCACGTTATCGTTCTCGGTGCAGACATCCACGCCGACAATCGCAGTGTTTTCGTCAAGCTTCATGGCGATTTTGCCGTTTTGGCGCACTTCCACGAAGTCGGACAGGTCGTTGCGGCGCACATATCCGGTCGATGTGGTGAACATCACATTCAGGCTGCCCCAGGTGGATTCATCCTCCGGCAGCGGCATGATGGTGGTGATCGATTCGTCTTGTCGCAACGGTAGCAAATTGATGAGCGCCTTGCCTCGCGATTGCGGCAGCGCGGGCGGCAGACGCCACACTTTCATCTTGTAGACCATGCCGCGCGACGAGAAGAACAGCACCGGCGTATGCGTATTGGCGATGAACAGCCGCGTCACGAAGTCTTCGTCGCGCGTGGACATGCCCGAACGGCCCTTGCCGCCGCGGCGCTGCGCACGATAGGTAGAGAGCGGCACCCGCTTGATGTAGCCCTTGTGGCTAACGGTCACCACCATATCTTCGCGCTGGATCAGGTCTTCGTCGTCAACTTCGGCTTCGACATCGAGAATTTCGGTGCGGCGCGGCGTAGCGAAATCGGCGCGAACGGCGAGCAGTTCGTCTTTCACGATACTCACCACGCGGGCGCGCGAGCGGAGAATATCGAGATAATCCTGAATGCTCACGCCGAGCCCCCGCATTTCCTCGCCGATTTCATCGCGGCCAAGCGCGGTCAGGCGTTGCAGGCGCAGGTCAAGAATGGCGCGCGCTTGGGTTTCGGACAGACGATAGGTGCCATCTTCGTTCACGCGATGGCGCGGATCGTCAATCAGCGCGATGTAATGGGCGACCTCAGCGGCGGGCCAATCGCGCGACATGAGCTGTTCGCGAGCGGTGGACGGATCAGGCGCGCTGCGGATTAGTTTGATCACTTCGTCAATATTCGCGACGGCGATAACGAGGCCGGCCAAGATGTGCGCCCGTTCACGCGCTTTGTTGAGCAGGAATTTCGTGCGCCGCGTCACCACCTCTTCGCGGAATTGCGTGAACGCAGTGATAATATCCTTGAGGTTCAGCAGTTCCGGACGGCCACCGTTCAGTGCGACCATGTTGGCGCCAAACGATGTTTGCAGTTGGGTGAAACGGTAGAGCTGATTGAGCACGACATCGGGCACAGCGTCGCGGCGCAGCTCGATCACCACGCGATAGCCCTGTCGGTCGGACTCGTCGCGTACATCGGAGATACCTTCGACCTTCTTTTCGCGCACCAATTCGGCGATGCGCTCGATCATGGTGGCTTTGTTCACCTGATACGGAATTTCAGTGACAATAAGCGCTTCGCGGTCCTTGCGGATGGTTTCGACATCCACACGCCCGCGCATGACGACCGAGCCGCGCCCCTTATGATAGGCCGCGCGAATACCAGAGCGCCCCAAAATCATGCCGCCAGTGGGAAAGTCTGGGCCGGGAATGATTTCGTTCAGTTCATCTATGGTGATTGCCGGGTTGTCGAGATGGGCGATGCAGCCGTCAATCACCTCGCCCAGATTATGCGGCGGGATATTCGTCGCCATGCCCACCGCGATGCCGCCCGCACCATTAGCCAATAGGTTCGGGAAGCGCGCGGGCATCACGCTAGGTTCGCTCTCGGTATTGTCGTAGTTATCTTGAAAATCGACGGTGTCTTTGTCGAGGTCGTTGAGCAGAAACTGCGTGACCTTTTGCAGCCGCACTTCCGTATACCGCATGGCCGCTGGCGGGTCGCCGTCGATGGAGCCGAAATTGCCCTGGCCGTCAACCAGCATCAGGCGCAAGGAAAAATCCTGCGCCATGCGCACGAGGGCGTCGTACACCGACTGATCGCCATGCGGGTGATATTTACCGATGACATCGCCGACCACGCGGGCCGATTTGCGGTAAGGCTTGTTCCATTCGTAGCCGTTTTCGTGCATCGAGAACAGAATGCGCCGATGCACCGGCTTCAGCCCGTCTCGAACATCCGGCAGCGCTCGCGATACTATCACGCTCATGGCGTAATCGAGATAGGAGCGTTTCATTTCCTGCGTGATGGAGATCTGACGGATTTCAGAGCCGCTGTCGTCGCCACCATTCATATCGGATGTGTCAGTCAAAGGAGTTGCCGCGATTCAATTATGGGCAGGCCGAATAGCCTGCGATGTAAGCCTGAACAAGCAAGAATTTGCGAAAGACCATAGCCGGAACAGCCCACTTAAGGCAACCGGAGGATGATACCGCCACCGTTATACAAACAAGATGTTAGGCCAAATAATGGCGATACTGCCTTATTCGTCATAAAATAGGAAGCGGAAGCACGATTATTGGGCGTTTTCGACAGGTGGATTCCCATTTCTTAAGTGCTAAATTCGCAACGAATCTACAGTATGGGCCATTTCTTCAGCAACGAACGCGCTTTACGTGACCACATTTTCCGCTCCCCGCCTTTATGCGCATTGGCGCGAACTCCCCTTCGCTGTCGATTGCGAGGCGGCGTTTCACGCGCTTTACGGAGACGCGCGCGCCGCGTTCTGGCTGGATAGTGCTGTCACGGGCGATGAGCGTTCGCGCTGGTCGTTCATGGGCGACGCTTCGGGGGCGGGCAGCGCAGAAGTAAGCTACGATGCGGCCCGCGGACGCCTGGAAGTGCGCGAAATGGGCAGCGTTGATACGCGTGCGGAAAGCATCTTCGCCTATCTGGAGCGCGAGCACGCGGCAATCAGCGCACCCCAAAACGCGCCGCCTTGTCCGTTCAAAGGCGGGAATGTCGGCTGGCTGGGGTATGAATTGCGCGGCGAAGCCTGCGAACAAAGGGTTGCGCGTCACGCCACCACGCCAGATGCGTTTTTCATCCGCGTTCGGCGTTATCTGGCCGTGGATCACCAGGAGGGGCGTAGCTATGTTGTGGCGCTTTGTTCTGACCAGGAGCCGGGCGACGACGCCCAAGCCTGGATAGACGCCACGTCCACGCGTCTCGTCCATCTACAGCCGCCCCCCCTCCCTGAATATGGCCGCCGCCGTGATCCGGTCGTGTTCCGCTTAGCGCACAGCCGCGAGCGCTACCACGAGGAAATCGTCCAGGCGCTCGCATGGATCGGCGAAGGGCAGAGCTATCAAATCTGCCTCACCAACGAACTTACCTGCGAGGTGGAAGCCAATCCGTTCACGCTCTACCGCGTGTTACGCGAATTAAACCCCGCGCCGTTCGCCGCGTTCATCCGCTGGCCAGGAGGAGCGGTGCTCAGCGCTTCGCCGGAACGCTTCCTCGCCGTTAACGCAAGCGGACTGGTGGAGGCTAAACCCATCAAAGGCACCATCCGCCGCAGCCCCGATGCAGAGGCCGACCGCGCGCTTGCAAGCGCCCTTGCAGCCAGCGAAAAAGACCGCGCCGAGAATTTGATGATCGTCGATTTGTTGCGCAACGACTTATCGCGCGTGTGCGAGACTGGGACAGTCTTCGTGCCGTCGCTGATGGCGGTAGAAAGTTTCGCGACCGTGCATCAACTGGTTAGCACCGTACAAGGACAACTCCGCGCTGGCGTTTCGACTGTCGATCTCATCAAAGCGACGTTTCCAGGCGGCTCCATGACCGGTGCGCCGAAAATCCGTACACTCGAACTTATCGACGCGTTGGAACAGCGCCCGCGCGGCGTCTATTCCGGTGCTATCGGTTGGCTGGGCGATGATGGCGCGCTTGATCTGAATATCGTTATTCGCACCATCTTGGTGGAGGGCAATCGCTTGAGCATAGGGGCGGGCGGCGGCGTCGTCGCCGACTCCACGCCAGAGGCGGAGTTTGACGAAATGCTCTTGAAGACGCGTGCGCTTATTCATGCCATTGTACATGCGTCAACTGGCGGCATGGATGAAAACCGTTATCTGATTGAAGGGGTATAGAATATCGTGAACAGTAGCAGGCGAGCTATAGGTTAAAATGGATGCAGTGCGATAAGGGGGGCCTGCATGACCAAAAACATCAAGAATGCTGTTTGGTTGAATGGCCGCCTGCGCGCCGAAACCGATGCAAAAATTTCCATTTACGACCGGGGCTTTACCCTGGCTGATGGCGTGTTCGAGACCATGCGCGTGATAGACGGATCGCCGTTGTGGCTGGCAAATCATCTTGCTCGGCTGAAAACCGGCGCGGATGTGTTCGGTATTCCGGTGCCTTTCGATGACGCCGCCATCGCTTCGGGAATTCGTGCGCTGCTCGACGCCAAAAAGCTAAAGGCGGCATCGGTGCGCCTTATGCTCACGCGTGGACCTTCTAAAGCGCGCGGGCTTTGGCCGCCCGCCACTCCCGCCAAACCGACGATGATCGCCATCGCCAACAAATTCACTGGCGCATCGCGTCCACCGCTCAAGCTGATAATCGCCACCACCGTTCGCCGCAACGAACATTCCCCCCTTTCGCGCATCAAATCGCTGAACTACGGCGACAACATCGTAGCACGGCGCGAAGCCGAAGCGCGCGAAGCTGACGATGCGCTTTTGATGAACGGCGCGGGGCGCATCGTTTGTTCCACCGTGGGTAACGTTTTCGCGCGTGTTGATGGCGAATGGCGCACGCCGCCCATAGCGGAGGGTGTTCTTGCGGGAACGGCCCGCCGCCATCTCATCCCTATGATTGGCGCGCGCGAGGTTACGCTAACCATGGACGATTTGGCCCGTGCTGACGCAGTTTTTCTAAGCAATAGCCTGAGTTTGCTCGCTGTTGGCTGGGTAGAAGGGCGGGAGTTGGAGAACATCGCGCCGTTTTTAGATGGAGTGCCGCTGTTTGCCGTGTGACTGCGGAAGCCGATGCAGATTCAACACACTGTCACGAATAGAGAGCGCTATCCGCAACTTGGTACATATGTTTCCTTAATAACTTCCGCTAACATGACGACAACATGCATAATTGAGGCGCTTAGATTGTCGTGCGAAAGATAGGATGTTTCAGAACCAAGAAGAATGCGTGGGCTTTAGGGCTTGCTCTATTCTCGCTTGGTCTTCAAATCCTGATTCCGTTGACACAGGCTCTTGCTGCAAGCGCCGCTGGTGATGGTGCTTCCAATCAAGTTTGGATTTGCACTCTTTACGGCTTTAAGCCCGTTTCAAATAACCCAGGCGAAGAACCTACTAAACACAGTAAAGCCGATTGCCCGACTTGCCTTGCCTACGCAATCGGCATGGCTTCTCTGAACAATGCTTCAGAAATTGTCCTTCCTGTTCCGCCAAGCGCCCGTGCAGACAATATAGTTTTCGCCAATACGGCCCGGTTTGGCTTTGAAGTCCCATCTAACTACCTCACAAGAGCCCCTCCCTTTTCCATATAATCTTAACACTTAATAGTGCATGCAAAGGTATTTGAAACCGATGCGTGTTGTTTACGGAAAAGTTAAGTTCAGGAGTTGCATTTTGCGGCGATTGCTCTGTCTTACTTTGAGTAAGAAAAGAGTTCATCGGGACAGAATGAAGAGCAAGTGCGCCTGAACGGGGGAATAAAAAAGCAACCAATGCGGTTGATATAGGGGCTCTTTCATGAATGCGAAATTTCACATGCCGCAATCGGCGGCAATATGCAGCGTCTCGGTTTTAACGCTGCTCGGGGCGCTTGGCGCGACCATCACACCCGCAAATGCGGAAGACGTAAGCCTGCCGACCATCACGGTTTATAGCACGACGCCACAACTGCCATCAGATGACACGCAAGGCGATGGAACTGGCAATGCACCGCATTCAAACGCGTCGGCAACCACGGTTGAAGATCCCGAAAGCCGGAGCCGTCCGCCTTCTATCGGCGATACCGGCGAGTTCCTGCGTCATGTCAACGGCGTCGAAGCCGGACGTATGGGCGGCCATGGCCTTGACCCGAATATCAGAGGGCTAGACCAGAACCAGCTCACCATCACGAACGATGGCGCTTATCACTTTGGCGGCTGCCCGAACCGCATGGACCCGCCGACCTCGCATATGCAGCTTTATACATATGACAAAGTCACCGTGAAAAGAGGCTATCAAAGCGTGTTGGACGGCCCTCCGGCGCCTGGCGGCACGATCCTGTTCGAACGCACCAACCCAACTTTCGAGCCGGGCAAAGAAGTCTCTACCAATGTGAAAGCGGGCGCCGGCTACAACTCCAACGGCCAGGGCGTGGAATCTTTCTTCGATGCGAGCATGGGAAATGACTGGGGCTTCGTTCGCGGTTACGGCTCCTATGGCTCGGCCAACAATTACAAGGATGGCGACGGCAACGAAATCCGCTCCAGTTTCGATCAATTCGGCGGCGGGCTCGTCATCGGGCGCACGTTCGACTCGGATAGCTGGGTGACGCTGAAGGTGGAGAACAACAACGTCGATGATGTTCTGTTCCCCGGCGCCAATATGGATGCACCCAAAACCGATGATTGGACGTACCAGCTAAAAGGCGAGACCGATCTGAACTGGGGCGTGATCAAAGGGGTGAAAGGCGATGTCTATCTGACCACAGTCGATCACACCATGAACAACTTCGATCTGCGCCCCCAAACAGGCAACTTCATGGAAGCCCGTACGGAATCGGACACTCTGGGCGGCAAAGTCATCTTCAACGGCAAGCTGGCTAGTGGCACGACCTTCGATGTTGGCGCCTCCTATCGTGATGTCATGCGCGACGGCAACAAATGGGGCGGTGCAAATGGCAATTATGATCCGTCCGCCATCTCTTCCGTGCTATGGCCCGACACATCAATCAAAGAGCTGGGGCTTTTCTCGGAAGCCGTTGTGCCGGTGGCGATGCTGACCAAACTCACGGTCGGCCTGCGCTATGATTATGTCAACGCCTCGGCTGACAAGGCCGACCTGGAGACTACGTTCGGCCCGGTAAATCACACCTCGCCGAATACGGTCTATCAGGCGATTTACGGCACGGACGCGACAAAAGACAAGACCGAGCATAACATCAGTGGCCTTATGCGTCTTGAACAGGACTTGGGTGGCGGCGTGACGGCGTTCGGCAGCCTGAGCAGGGCCGTGCGCACAGCAGACGCAACCGAGCGCTACATGGCCAACATGATGGGTATGGCTCCTGGTGGCAAAACAAGCTGGGTCGGCAATCCTGATCTCGATCCGGAAAAGCACCACCAGATAGATCTTGGCCTGCGCTACAAGACCTCGATGTTAAATATCTCAGGTAGCGTCTTTTACAACGATGTAACCGACTATATTCAGCGCTACGATGGGCAGGATATGGGAGGAAACTACTCCAGCGTCAGCATCTACAGAAACATCGACGCCATCCTGACAGGGTTCGAAGCAGAAGCGCAAGTGCGCCTGAACGACGTCTGGCGCGTTAATCTGATGGGCGCATATACTCATGGCCAGAACCAAACTGACCATACGCCGCTTGGGCAAATCGCTCCGTTCTCAGGACGCTTCGAACTCATCTACGACAACAAAAAGCTGATGGCCGGCGTCAGGGTCAATGCGACAGCGAAACAAACCCGCATCGATGAGGCGAGCAGCAAGCAAGATTTCGGAAAAACCGATGGCTGGGCGACAGTGGATCTGTTCGGCTCCTATAACATCACCAAAAATTTTCAGCTTAGCGCCGGTGTTTCCAACGTGTTTGACGCCACATACGCTAACCACCTTAACCGGGAACTACTTGGTGAAAGCGTCCAGGTGAACGAGCCAGGCCGTTCGTTCTATGTACGGGCGACATCGAAGTTTTAGCTTTTATATGCGTCACAGATTGCGGCGGGCATTTCCGGATGCCCGCCCGTATTAAACCTCACAATAAGATGATATGAGATGGCCATCGCGGCTCAAACGGCCTGCGCATAGCCAGAACATAGTCTTAGTATCTGACTTTGCTCCTGCAAGTACAAGGCAAAGCAAATTCCTACAAAATAAGACTATGCATACATGTATTTTGCGCCAGAAAATGGCTTGCCTAGGTGGAATGGCGCGTTTAGGTTACCACTCATCTTTCAAACTTTAGTCTTGGAGTGGACCTGTGAGTTTTATCGCGGACGCACTAAATCGCATTCAACCCTCGCCGACAATTGCTGTATCCACCAAAGCTCGCGAACTGAAAGCCGCTGGCCGCGATGTTATCGGCCTGGGCGCGGGCGAGCCTGATTTTGATACGCCAGACAATATCAAAGAGGCGGCAATTCGCGCGATCCGTGATGGTAAAACCAAATACACCAATGTCGATGGCATCCCTGAATTGAAACAGGCCATCTGCCAGAAATTTAAGCGCGACAACGGTTTAGACTACACGCCCAGCCAAACGATTGTGGCGTCTGGCGGCAAGATGATCATATACGGCGCCATGGTGGCAACTCTCAATCCTGGCGACGAAGTGGTTATCCCTGCACCTTACTGGGTTTCGTATCCGGACATCGTTCTGCTCGCGGGCGGCAAGCCGGTCTTCGTTGAAGCCACCATTCAGAACAAATTCAAGCTGACGCCAGAGGCCCTTGAAGCCGCCATCACGCCCAAGACGAAATGGATGATTTTCAACCATCCGTCCAACCCCAGCGGCGCGGCGTATACGCGTGATGAACTGAAAGCGCTGACTGATGTGTTGATGCGCCACAGCCATGTCTGGGTGCTGACCGACGACATGTACGAGCATCTCGTTTACGACGGCTTCGAATTCACCACGCCCGCTCAGGTCGAGCCCGGCCTTTACGAACGCACGCTTACCATGAACGGCGTCTCGAAAGCCTACGCCATGACCGGCTGGCGCATTGGCTACGCGAGCGGTCCGGAAATGCTCATCAAGGCGATGACCAAGCTGCTATCGCAATCCACCTCGAACTCCACCAGCATCAGCCAGTGGGCTTCCGTGGAAGCGCTGAACGGCACGCAGGATTTCATCCCCGAGCGCGCGAAGGTGTTTAAAGAGCGGCGCGACCTCATCGTTTCCAAGCTCAATCAGGCGGAGGGGATCGAATGCCCCACGCCGGAGGGCGCGTTTTATGTCTATCCGTCGATTGCGGGTTGCATTGGCAAGACGAGCGCCAGCGGCAAACGCATTGAGACCGACGAAGACTTCGCCGTGGCGCTTCTGGAAGAAGAAGGCGTCGCCGTGGTGCATGGCGCTGCGTTTGGCTTGTCGCCATATTTCCGTGTGTCTTACGCCACGTCAACGCAAGACCTGGAAGAGGCCAGCAACCGCATTCAGCGTTTCTGCGCGAATTTGAAGGCTTAGTCGCGTAGATATTTCCGTCTGAAATTAAGGCGGCCGGTGGGTGGAGAAATGAGCGTGGGCGTTGCCTTGGCGGGTTTCGCTTGCGCTTTATCCGCCCCACCTTGATGCATCGTGTTGTCGCTATTGCCTGCGGTTCTGTCGTGAATTTCTAACCCAGTTGCAGCAAAGCGTATCCCCGGACGCAGTTATGCAACGAGTGCGGCAAACTGCCAAAACGCGGATTGGTCTTTTGTTGGAAATTGGCCCTTGCGGATCATGTGGGCCACTTTGATAGCGTCCAATGTTGCGGATGCGGATGGAAATGATTTGAAGCCCTTTATGCTTCTTGATGAAGCGCGACAGCCTCATCCCGCCGCTCGACCATAATCTCAGCCAAATCCCGATAGTAAACGGCGTATCTGACGTAGAAATACGCCGCACACAAGATTTGCGACAGAACCCAGAAACGTCACGCCGCTGGTTAGAACAACGAATTCCGCTTCGATATGATCACAGCAAAATAAATCATGCGCTTCTCCTGGGACGGCCACTGACGTTTAGAGTGATCTACAAAGCCTTCAGGATATATAAGCAAAGAAACTACTGGCAAGCATTACTATCGTTATTAGCAGTTGCTGGTATATATTTAAAATATATTTGTCTAAAAAGCCATTTTATAGTTCTTCCCGGATGCACTTTTATTGCCATGCCCAGTGCGACAATTAACTCAAACAGTGCGCGTCGCTGCGCTGCACTACGTGACAGGGCCAACAAGACACGGTGGCGTGAATTTCTGCCATCTCCTAATTGATTGTGAAACAGAAACCTTAGCATCTGCCAGCTTTCCCCTTCCAATAACGGGGAGAGCTCAGATGATGTAAGTTTTCTTGCAGTCTCGAATGCTTTCACCGTTTCACATACACTACTGGGGCAGCTATTCCCTCGGCATTGTTGGTGCAGAGCAGTTTTCGAAAAGCACGCAAAGGACGTGATCGGATCAATGCCGTTTTGTCGTCGTTCAATTGCGGAGATAAGCGCCAGATTTCTTGCTAGGCGTTGAGACCATTCTCGCTGTTCTGATAGCTGCCCCGCATGCATGCGATAAAGGAGGAGTTGCTCCGGTAAATTCGCCAAAGAATATTGTTCCGACATGCGGAGCCAGAGATCATAATCTTCAGCGTAAATAAGCTGATGTCGATAGCCACCAAGCTTTTCCACGGCGGCCTTCCTCATCATGACTGTTGGATGTCTAAGGCAACATTGCTTAAGCAGGTCATCCGCGATTGCTTTCGGAGTTTCCGGAAGGGTTGTATTATGCCCCATTGGCTCGCCATGCTCGTTTATAAAACGAACCTGTGTACCAAGAACCGCAATTTCTGGATGACGCACCAAGTAGTCATGTTGTTTTTGAAACCTGTTGGGCAGACATATGTCGTCTGCATCCATTCTCGCAATCAATTCACCAGATGCAGAAGCGATACCGTAGTTTAATGCATCAACGAGCCCGGAGCCGGGATTCCTCAGAAATTGTAGCCGGTGATCAGAATGCTGGAGTTGTAAAACGATCTTATGTGTCTGGTCAGTTGAACCATCATCAATGACCAATAACTCGAAATCCCTGAAAGTTTGCGATAGAATGCTCTTAATGGAGCTATAAATATAGCGTTCACCGTTTTTGACTGGTAGAATGACAGAGATTTTTCTTTTACTCATTGCACTCAGCTTCCACACCCAATGTTCTTAGTAAACACACTTGCGTCAACTTGACGCTCTATGTGCATTACTTATTATAGCAGTATTGAGCATAAAAATTGGGCTAATTTAATATGTTTTTTTATATTCTTTCGTATCAGTAGATTTTACTTTTCTAATTTCACTTCCTTGAGCAAGATCTAGTAACAATCCGTAGTGAACCGCCCCAGGGGTGCCGGAAGCTGGTTGATATAAGGTTCTGTCGTGAATTTCTAACCCAGTCGCAGCAAAGCGTATCCCCGGACGCAATTATGCAGCGAGCGCGGCAAACTACTGAAATGCGGATTGGTCTTTTGTTGCAAATTGGCCCTTGCGAATCATGTGGGGCACTTCGGTACCGTCCAATGTTGCGGATGCGGATGGAATGATTTGAAGCCCTTCATGGGCGTGTCAACTTTTTGTGAAGCGCAGCAGCCTCATCCCGCCGCTCGACCATAATCTCTGCCAAATCCCGATAGGAAACAGCGTATCTGACGTAGAAATACGCCGCGCACAAAATTTGCGACAGAACCGGTTGTCTGGGAAACTGTAAAAAGTATCTGAGAATGCCGTTTTGGCTAGATGTTACCAGCCTAACACATTGATTTTATTGGTGCCGGCTGAAGGATTCGAACCCTCGACCCACGGTTTACAAAACCGTTGCTCTACCAACTGAGCTAAGCCGGCCTTTATACGGCTTCCACGATGATAACCGTAGAGCACCTCAATCACGCCGTTCATAAGCTACACCCTACGACTCACGCAAGGTATCTCTCACAAGCGGCCTTTATTAGGTAACGCTTAACCTAGTAGCGTGCAATAGGCAAGACGTCACCATCCGCATTAAAACGGACAAGCGGCCATTTTCTCCAAGTGCGCTAAGGGGTGTTACACAATTTCCTCAGTGCGTGCTGGGACTTATGGATACTTTTGAGCCTCAAATGACGTTTATTAAGTTAATGTAAGGTTCACATAATCAGCGTTAGCTTGTTCAGGACGTTGTTCTCTGGGGATTGGGGACAAGTCGTTTTTTGTCACAGGAGACATTGCGATGTTGAAGAAAGTTTCCACCGTAATGATGACCCTGCTTCTGGCTACTTCGGTTACTGTCACGGCTTTCTCGCCGACACCTGCCGAAGCTAAGCACGGACGTAAAGCTGCGGCTATCATTGGCGGAACAATTTTGGGTCTCATGGCGCTTGACGCAATGACCGATGAACAACGTGCACGCGGGTGTTATTACGGCCGCCGCAGATGTCATTGGGTTCGCCGCCGTTGCTATCGGGACGAATGGGGTGATCGCCATTGCCGTCCTGGCCACGAAAGATGCACGCGCCGGGTTATTTGCGACTAGAAGTCGCCTTAGGACTTATCTGATGGGCAGGGGAGAGATAATTTCTCCCCCCTTTCCCACGCCGCCTTATGCGGCGCTCGAATGCTCGGAAAGCACCTGTTCCGCGAGCTTACCTGTCAACTCTGCAAGATGATCGAAGCGCGCTTCATAGCTGCCAGCGCCTGCCGTGGCAGAGCGTAGCTCTATAATGACGTCCGCCATTTCGGCCTCAGGGATATGCGCTTGCACGACATCCCAGCCAGACCAGCCTTCGCGTGCGTCAAACCCAAGGATTTGCCCGCGCCGCGATGAAATGATGGCGTTGACTTTCGCGGTCGCATCGGATGGAACGGCGATATCCACGGCCATGACCGGTTCCAGCAGCACCGGCGAGCATTGCGGCATACCATCGTTCATAGCGATGCGCCCAGCGGCGCGGAACGCCATATCGGACGAATCCACCGTGTGATACGAGCCATCCTTCAGGCACACGGCCACATCCACCACCGGAAAACCAAGCGGCCCGGACGTGAGATAATCGCGCACGCCGATTTCCACTGAGGGGATGTATTGCCGGGGAACGGCGCCGCCAGTGATCTGCTCGGTGAACTCGAACCCCGCGCCACGATCCTGCGGCTTGATCTCCACCACCACATCGCCGAACTGACCGTGCCCGCCGCTTTGTTTCTTGTGACGGCCGCGAATTTCGATGCCTTTGCGGATCGTCTCCTTATACGGAATTTGCCGCTTGCGTGTTTCGGCCTTCACTCCGAAGCGGCGCAGCAATTGCTTGAACGCCACGCGCAAGTGCATTTCGCCCTGTCCCCAGAACACCATTTCGCCGGTATCCTGGTTCTGCTCAAGAGATAGCGATGGGTCTTCCTCAATGAGTTTGCCGAGCGATGCAGTGAGTTTGATTTCGTCCTTACGCTCAGCGGCAAGGATCGCCATCCCGTAAACCGGATACGGTATTGGCGGCGGAGCAATTTGTGCAGCGACCGTTTTGCCGGTAGTTAACGTTTCGCCGGTTTTCACTTGTTCAAGGCGGCCAAAGCCGACTGTGTCGCCCACCTGCGCCTTACCGCATTTTTTGACATCTTGCCCCGTGAGCGAGAACACGCCGGAAATGCGCTCTTCGCCGCTTGGGGAAACCACCATTGCCCCATCCTCGAACGAGCCGGACAGCACGCGCGCCAGCGACAACTTACCCGCGTGCGACGTGTTATAAGTTTTCAGCACATGCGCGCACGGCGTGGCTGTAACGCCAAGACGTTTTGCGGTTTCTTCCACCGTGGGGGCCTCGTGTCGCAAGGCTTTCAGCAACCGCGTGATGCCATGGCCATTTTCCGCCGAACCGATCAACACAGGGCAGATCTTGCCTTCCTGCAGTTCCTGCGAGAGGTCGCTAAACACTTTGTCGCGCGGGGGTTCGATATCGCTGAGAAGCTGTTCCATCAACTCGTCGTCATAGTCGGCGAGTTTTTCCAGCATCGAAAACCGCTCTTGCGATTCGAGTGAGGCAAGATCGTCCGGCATGGTCATGACTTCGCTAGGGGCATGCTCGCGATAGATGAACGCGCGTTCCAGCGCGAGGTCTACGAAGCCCGTTGCAATGCCGTTCTCCCAAATCGGAATCTGCCGCATCACAAAAGGGCGTTCGCTCGCCTGTTGCAGCACTCCTAAAATGTCGTGAAGATTGCCTTCCACCTTGTCGATTTTATTGAGGAACATGAAGTGCGGAATTTTCCGTTCTTCCAATTGCTTGAGAATGAGCTGCAACGCTGGAATTTTTTTATCGTCCGCCTCACAAACCACGACAGCTGCGTCACACGCTGTTAATGCGGATTGCATCTCATACTGAAGCTCGATGGAGCCGGGACAATCGAGAAACGTATATTTTTCATCTAAGTAGTCGCCGCTAGCAACATTCAGCGTAACGCTCATCGCTTGTTCGCGAGCTTCTGGCGTGGAGTCGCCCACTGTATTGCCTGCCGCGACTGAACCACGTCGGGGAATGGTTTCACATCGCTCTAGTATAGCTTCGAGGAGGGTGGTTTTACCGCTGAGGTAAGGACCGACCAGTGCGATACAACGCGGACTGCGGGGCGCTTGGCCGTTTGACGAGCCCATAATTCTCCTCCTTTTATCAAAGGCGTTAAGATATATGCCTGTTTATTACTACATCTGGAGACGTTCCTGCTTAACGCGCGCCATGTGCACGCGAGGATTGCATATGGTGGCAAGGACTGAAGACCTTGGCAAGGAGATGTTCTTACGCGTAAGGGAATGCCCTGCATGTTTTTTTCGCTAATGGCCAATTAGTGGACAACATGGTTAACGTCGCGGGGGGAAATTGGGGATTATTGCGGTGCACAAAACTTCCGTGCGGTTGGTGTCCACTTGCCGAAACCGGTTGCGACCATGTTGGCGATCACGCGGCATACGTATTTTTTCTGCGCTGGATTGTTGTTAGGTCCGGCGTTATAGCGGGCGACGGCCAGCGTCCAATTCCCCTCGCGCTGGCGGAGCTGCTTTAGGAAGCGCGCTGCGTATTCCACGTTTTTCGCTGGGCTGAACATTTCCTCTACCGAGGCGAAATTCTCGGCGTGATAATGGTGGTTGATCTGCATACAGCCGAGATCGATCAACTTGGCGCCGCTTTTCCGCGCCGCTTTGAAGTGCTGGACGGCCTCGGCGAGGTTGGCGCCAAAGGCTGACCGCCCTTCGATATTCAGCGCATATGGCTGGAGTGAGCCTGCTCTGCCGGTTTCTGTCAGCCCGACCGCATAAAGCATGCCGAGCGGTACGCCGTACTTGCTGGAGGCACGAACCATTTCCTTTTCGCAAGCGTTCATGGCGAAAGCCGCCGATGCGGCGCAAAAGCAAACGCTAAATGTGGCGCTAAAAGCGATGCTAAAGATAAAGAGCGCCGCCAGGGGTACTGGCAGGATGCGTTTCAGCGTTTTCATCGGCATTGCCCCAAACCGTCTGCCCGTGAGTTTCGCTCTGGTCTTGCTGCCCCTGATTTGCTTCGCCGGGCGTGCCTTCCCCGGCTTGTTGCCCTGAGAATTGTAGTTGCTGTCCCGTTACCGACTGATTGCCGCTCATGGCGCTGTTGGTGGTTGCCGGCGTCATCTGCACTGACAGACCGTCAACCGAGTAGCCAGCCGAACGCAGGAGCCCGCTCAACGCCTCGCGGTCGCGTTCTATAAGTGATGCGGTTTCCGGACGCGTGGCTTCAACTTGCAAAGTCAGCACATTCTGTTTCAGCGACATGCGGACGGTAAGCGCCCCCAGTTCCGGTGGATCGAGGCGCAGTTGCAAGACCTTAACAGTAGAACCGCTTCCATCTGTGTCCTGGGTAATGCTCTGCGGTACGGCGGAAGGCCCGGCTGGCGAAGCACCATAAATTTCGCCTGTAATGCGATTGGCAAGTTGCGCCGTGGGAGATTGCAGCATAGTGGGCGTAATATGGGTTTCCTGCCGGGCGATAGAGACTTTCATATCGCCCATAAGCGTTTGCAATTCGCGCGCGGCTTCGCCTGGTGTGTTATCGCTGGCGGCAGATGCGGCTCCTGTCCCTGCCCCTATCCCTGTTCCTGTTCCGATGAATTGCGGGAGGGCTTCGTTCTCTGCGGCTTCAGTGAAAGCGAAAAGCTCGGGCATTTGATCGGGTGGCGCTGCGATGCTGACAGACGGCTGCGTAGGGGATTTGCTGGCGCTTTCTGGTTGGCTGCTTCGCCATTGAGACAGATACGTTTCAGGCAAAGGCGGTAAGCCGTAATCTGGCAAGTCATCAGCGTCGATATCGAATGGCAGCTCGGTGATTTCTTCCAAAGGCTCGTCGTAAATGGGAGCATTTTCCAGCGATGAAGCCTGAATCTCTTCTGCATCGGGAGTTTCAGCCTCGGACACTTCTGGCGGATCGGAAAAGAATTTCGCCATATCAGCCGCAGCGGATGACAACAGGGGCAATGGACCGGCAAATTCGGCTGCCACCGGCATGATCATAGAAGCGGCGTTCTCTGCTTCCAATTGCGGAGCAGGAGCTTCTTCCTCGGTGATTTCTTCGGTGAGAAGCTGCGGATCATCGTAATCGGGCGGAAGTTCTTCATCCAAGGCAGATGTCATGGCTTCATCCGGGATTATTTCTACAGGCGGTGGAGATTGCCAGGATGGCAAAGGCGGCGCCTCTTCTGCATCCGGATCGGCGGAAGCTGATGACGATGTATCGTGATTGATGGATTGCAGAATCGCATCCAGGCTAGCCAGCAGCTTTTCGGGTTTGGAGCCATCGGCGCTCTCATCCAAAGAAGCGCCCTGCTCCCCCGTCTCACCGGATGTATCTTCCTGCCCAACGGCCGAAAACTCATCGACAAGCTGTGTGAAGCCACCTTCATCCGCCGAATCACCAGAAGCCGCAGACGAACAGCCAGCTTGTTCTTCTGTGTGTTTTCCTGCATTGCCGAGCAGAGCCAGAGTGCGTCCCAACACTGTGCTCGTGCCTGTCATGGTCCGGTTCCGTTCAACAATTCATCCGCCGTTGCGATAGCCGCGCGCCCAGCTTTAACCACCGGGGGCATCTCTCCCATTCCAGCATCCTTGCCTTGTGCGGCGCTTGCTTGAGGCGGGATAACAACAGCATTTTCTGCAACCGGTTCGCGCAGGCGTTTGGCTACTATGCGCGCGGCTTTTAAAATGTCCTTGTCTCGACTTTCAAGTTTCCGAGCGTCGATGGCATTAATCACAGAGTTTGCGTAATCATATTTTTCGCTAAACAAAAGAATTGCAGCTTCATACAATTGAGCTTTCAGCATGGTCGCTGGGTCATCTTTAGACAGCTCAGCCATTTTCTTCGTAAGTATGCGTGAAAACTTTAAGTTCCCTGTAATAATCGCCTGCTCCGCAAGAACTTTGTACATAACTTTTTTGCGCTCTGTTTCAAGTAAATCGATTTCTCGAACCAAGTGTTTGATATTTTTTTCATCCTTTGCGTACTCGCTAGCAGCAATGCCTTTGGCAAAACTCCAATGGAAAGTGCTCGCGTATACCGAATTATTGAAACGGCGCATGTAACACGTCATGGTTCGTAAAAGTTTGTCGAAATCTTTCATGCCAATTGCAAGGGGCACCGTCCGGCGCAGCGCAGCTTCTTCCACCAGTGTTCCCGGCGATAAAAGGCGCGCTTCATCCAGATACGCCATCGCTTTAACAGCGTCGCGTTTGGCCATCAGCGTGGCTTGCGCAAGAGCGAGGTGACCGCCGGGGCCAGGATGAAAGTCCCTTGCCGATAAAGATGTCAGCGCTTTCACGGCATCTTTGCTAATACCTTTGGCATAAGCGATAAGCCCTTTCAGCAATTTATCGCTGATCCCGGTTTCTGCTTCCCCCAACTTTATCAGCTTGATTATTGTGCGCGGATCGCCGCCACTGAGCACGTATGTCACAGCAGCACGAGCGTTGCGCGGCTCTTTCCACGCGCTGCTCGGAGCCTTGGCGAGTTCCGCGCCGATATCAGCAATCAGTTGCCGCTGCACGGTATGAGCGCTACGATTTCCGTTAATAATTTGATTTTGCACCGTTTCCAGCATTCGTACCCACTGGTATGGCTGCTTTGGCGGCGGCCCAGAGGGCGGCTGGCTGGCAGAAGCAGATTTAGCGCCATCAGATAGCTTGCTATGGGCTGAAGATGGCGTGTCCGCTTGCGGCTGGCTTTCTTTTGACGCCTTAGCGGCAGCGGGGGGCTGCTCGTGATGGGCCGGTTTTGCGGTAGCGGGCATCTTATTGTGGGGGGCCGTTTTAGCCTCAGCAGGTTTCTGCTCGTGAGATGTCGGTTTTGCATCGGCGGAATGCTGGTCTTGAGCAAGCGGCTGTTTTTCAAAGGTAGATTGAGCGCTTGCAGCGGGCGGAGTGTTGGCGGTCTTTGCTTCTGTCTCGTCCTTTGCCTCTGCCTTCTCAGAGGGCAGGCGGCTCATAGATTTCTCAACCTTGCCCGCGTTTTCCGCCGCCTTGGCTTCTGGAGAGGGGGAGGGCGCTTCGAGGGCCTGCGCCTTCTCCTGCGGCGCGGGCTTCGCTGGGGTCTCCTGTGGCGCTTCGAGGACCTGCGCTTTTTCCTGCGGTTCGGGCTTCGCCTGCGGAGTCTAAAGATCCTCCGGGGATATGTCCGGTGGGCCTCCCAAATCTAAATTCTCCGATGGCCCCGACGGCGCGTCCGGAGCCCGTTCCGCAGGCATTTCATGCGGAAGTTCGGTTTGCGGAGCAGCGGCATGTCCACCGGCAGGCTCAGCCCAAACGGCATCGCCGCAGCCAGTCATTACAGACGCGCAACAAATAAAACTTATGACACATACCCAACGCATATAATACAACTCGCCACACTACGGCTTTATACTTCAGGAGGACGCAACAAAATTTCTATCCTACGATTTGCCGCTGCCCTGGTATTACTTGGAATTTTGGGGCTGCGGTCTGCATACCCCTCGATACGCTCCACACGCGATTTATACACACCGCCACGCACCAGCATGAAATAGGTCATATGCGCGCGCGCGGAAGAAAGCCGCCAGTTATCATAAGTCTTAGATCGGAAAGGACGGCTGTCTGTATGCCCGCGAATGATGATGCTGCCCTTTTGCTTGGCAAGTATTTTCGCAAGTTTCTCCATCACGACGACCACTTCCGGACGCGGTTCCGCTGAAGCAATTGCAAACATTTCAAAGTTCATCTTATCTGTCATGCTGATAAGAACGCCATCTTTTGTGGCTTCAAGTGAAATATAAGGTATTGAAAGAAGCCCAGATTCCTTCAAAGCTTTCAGAAAAGCCTCTTTGATTACGCGCGTTTCAGTCTCTATCGCTTTCCACCTTTTGTCTCCTTTGCCTTTTTCTAGAGGTTCCTTCTCCGTTTTGGCATTCCCTTTTGGCGCAGCTTTATCTTCGCCCTTAGGTGGAGTATCCGGCGCAAACGCAGTTTTGTCTTTTCTGCCGCCTTTAGGATTTTCTGTGGCTTTATCGCTTTTCTTAGCCTTCACTGTTTCCAAATTATTTACAGTTTTACTGGCGGCGTTTTTGTCTTTTCCTGGCCATGTTCCCTTGTCTTCAGGATGTAGCTCAGTTTTTGTTTCCAGATTGGCCAGCTCGGTTTTCTTTTCAGCATTCGCGATTTCCTGAGTTTGAGGCTTTTCTGCGGTCTCGGCCGCCGCTTCGTCAGGTGTTGCAGCGTCCGTTTCAGCCTCAGTCTCATTATTCTCTAATGCTTCGCTGCCCTTTCCGAGCACGCCCTTTTTCGGCCCCTGCCCTTCGGCCTGCCTCTCGTTTGCTTGCTGATTTTCTGCATTTTGCTTCTGATCGACGGGTTTTTCCGCTGGCTTATAAGGCTTTGGCTGTTTCGGAAAGCCGCCGGATGCGTCCGGTTTCAATTCCGCATCGCCGCCCTCAACTGGCCCGTCATAAGGGCTGCGCCTGAAGTCAGGATCGAACGGATCACGGAAAGCCACACCGCCTGAATGCCCCTCCTCGCGCACACCTCCAGGTTTTTTGCCTTGGCGTACGCCTCCCGGCTTATCGCCTTTAAGCTCGCCAGAGGGAGAATTCTTCGGTTTGGTTTTGGCGGCTTCGGCAAGTTGGCTCAATGTGCCGTAAGGATTGGCAAACAGTTCTTCTTCAGGAAAGCGCCGCTCGCCTGGTGTGTTTGGGGGCTCGGAGAATGCTTTGCCTTCCTTCTTATTCTGCCTCTCTCGCTCCACGGTTTCGTTGCCCGACCCGCCAAAGTCAGCGTCGTGAACGCCTCGCTTCGCACTTTCGCGGTCTGTGAGTTTGATGGGGTTGAAATAGGTCGCGACCTGAGCAAGCGTCTGATCGTCAGTGGAATTGATCAGCCACATCACCAGGAAGAATGTCATCATGGCTGTCATAAAGTCGGCAAAAGCGATCTTCCACGCGCCACCATGGTGGCCTTCTTCATGGTCACCATGGCGATGCACAACGATTATTTCGCTGTGATGCTCACCGCCTTCTTCATTCATTTACAACCTCTTCAAACTTGCTTATCCACGCAGCAAGCTGAGTTTCGATAACCGTCTGCCCAACCCTTACGCGTAGATCCGGCGTATTCTCTGGAATAAACGCCGCTTTTATCCCTTGAGCGTCCAGTTTCTCACGTAAAAGTTGCAGAAGGTCTTCCGGGCCGTAAATTTCCAAATTCGTTCCTTCGCCCTTCGTTAACAAAGTCTGGAGCGTCTTAACCAGATTGGAAACCGCCTGTTCATGCATTAGCTCTGTCAAGAACGGCTTCAGGATGCTTGCCACGGAATTGGCGACGGTATTTTCAATCTCGTGCAAGCCTTCCTGAAGCTTGCTGGCCAGTACTGTGGCTTCACGATTAGCCCATGTGCAGCGTTCCAATTCGTGTTGTTGCTCAAGAAACTGCCGCAGTTCTTCGAGTTTTGCTTCCAGTTCGGCGAGCCCGGCTGCTTTGCCTTCTTCCAGTCCGCGCTCATAGTTTTCTTCGGCAAAGGAGGAAATCGTCTCAATCGGCGGAGTGGGAATATGCTTCTCTGGAGCCGCCTGTTGCTTGTGGAAGCGTTTTGCAAACTCTTTCGGTTGATCCTGGCGCGCCGTTTTCGAACCAAACTCCGTTAAGACTGCGCTAATCGGAATGTTTTTCATTCAGTACGCATCCATTGCTTCATCAGCACAGCGACGGCGATTTCATTCGCGTCTATGAGATTTTCAAGCCGCTGCTGAGGTGATGTATGCTTTTCGATAAGCTCAGCCATGGCGGCTTCTTCCGGTGTAGCTGGCGGAAGTTCCTCGGTTTCGCCAGCGGCATGAGCACCGGCCATACTTTCGATGGCTAGCGTTTCTTCGGCTGTGATTTCCGGTGTTTCCGGCGTCATCAACACGCGAACAGCCGGACGTAGCCCAAACCACAGCAATAAGAATGTAGCGATAACCACAGCTAAAGCGTTAAAGATGGTTCCAGCCTGCCGCATCAATTCTTCGACAATGCTGATGGAAGGAACGGGCTCCAGCTTCTCGGCTTCGGTTACGAAATCCACCGCCGCAACGGTTATCTTATCGCCTCGTTTGGTGTCTAAGCCCGCTGCTGTGGAGGCAACGCGTTCCACCTCCTTCAACTGCTTATCCAAGGCGTCAGGGGGAGCGTTTTTCCCCAAGGAGGCAAGCAGCTTCTTGCGGTTCACCACAACGGCGATTGTCAGATTTTCGATTTTGTAGCCATTGCTGATCGTGTTGACGGTCTTGGTGCTTAGCTCGTAGTTGGTCAGATCTTCGCGCCGGTTGCTATCACGTTTCGAACGGTCGCCGCCCAGCGAAGCTGTCTGTTCTGTAGGGATATTCTGCTCAACCGTGACATTCGACGATCCACCCGCGTTCTCAGACTTCGTCGTTTCCTTTACGTTGCGGACCGACCGCGCCACCTGAGAATCTGGGTCGTAAGACGTCTCGGCGATCTGGCGCCTGTCAGTGTTTAACCTGCTGGTAACGCTGATTTCGAAATTCCCTATCCCCAGATAAGGCGCCAGCGTTTTGCGGACATTTTCTTGCAATTCGTGGCCGATGGCTTTTTCCAGCTCCACCAGCTTTTGCGGCGCGGTATCGAAGGTATCGCCGCCTGACGCCAGAATAGAGCCATCCGTATCAAGCACCGTTACCTGGCTAGGCGTCAAAGCCGGAACCGCCGCCGCCACCAAATGACGGATTGCCGCCGCCCCCGAAAATGGACCAGCGCCCATTGTGCGGATTATGACCGACGCTGACGGCGGTTGCTGAGCGCGCCGGAATGACCCGGTATCTTGCAACACGATATGTACGCGTGCGGCTTTCACGTCTTTCATGGTCTGAATGGTGCGGGCGATCTCGCCTTCCAGCGCACGGATGCGCGTAATATCCTGCATGAACGAGGTCAGCCCCACCGGCCCCAACTTGTCGAAAAGCTCATAACCGGCGTTGGAACTCGATGGCAGCCCTTTTTCGGCAAGTAGCATGCGCGCCTGCGACGTATGCCCATATGCCACCATGACTTTCGTGCCGTCCGTGGAAATGTCGAAATGCACCCCCGCCTCTTTCAGCGCCGCGCCCATACGGCTGGCGTCAGTGGGGGCCAGCCCAACATACAGCACCTCCATGCTGGGACGGCTCAAGTAGTAGCTGCCGAAAGCGACCGCTCCGAAAACCGACACTCCGACCAGCGCCAGAATGGCAAGACGACGCGCGCCTAAACTGAGCAAACCAGCCCAAAGCCGTTCTAGCTGTTCCCAACCGATCATGCTGTCTCCGCGGCAAGCGCCATCGCCGGTTTTTAAGCCGGTCTCGCCGTCCTGATAGTCAAGTGATTGCCTTGTGTGAAAATTGCGCAACCGCCATTTGTTATGGAGGTTAGGAAAACGTTACGCCGGAGTGGGGAAATACCATCGCTTGGCCCTGTGGAACATTAGCAGATCACGAACATTCCCAAAAAAAGGCGCGCCCCCGAAGGAGCGCGCCCGTTCAGACCTATACTAAGCTACCGCTTACTGGAACAGCGCCAGGATGTTCTGGCTAGAGGTGTTAGCGATACTGAGTGCCTGAATGCCAA
>JARRLC010000003.1:0-41382 GCA_037387425.1 Alphaproteobacteria bacterium | reverse complement strand
AAGCCCTGGTATTTCTCCGGATCGATCCCCACCGCGCTCAGCACGTTCGGGTGCACCATACCGCTACCGCCGATTTCCAACCAGCCGCCCGGCTTGCCGATAGCCTCCGCGCCGATGTCCACTTCCATGGATGGCTCGGTGAACGGGAAATGCGACATGCGGAAGCGAATGCGCAGATCATCCACCTCAAAGAAGGCGCGGCAAAATTCGGTGAGCGTCCATTTCAGGTGGCCCATATTGGTGGTCTCGTCCACCATGAGCGCTTCGATCTGGTGAAACATCGGCGTATGCGTCTGGTCGCTGTCGCAACGGTAGACGCGGCCCGGTGCAACGATGCGGATCGGCGGCTTCTGTTCCAGCATGGTGCGGATTTGCACAGGACTGGTGTGTGTGCGCAGCAAAAGGCGCTCGCCGTCGGCCTTCTCGTTGAAGTAGAAAGTGTCGTGTTCCTGGCGGGCCGGGTGCTCGTCAGGGATGTTGAGCTTGTTGAAGTTGTTTTCGTTGGTCTCAATATCTGGACCTTCCGCCACCGCGAAGCCCATTTCGGCGAAAATCGTGGTGATCTCGTCCCACACCTGGGAAAGCGGGTGAATGCGCCCTTCGCCAAGCGGGCCAGCGGCCACGGGCAGCGAGATATCGACGCGTTCGGTTTCCAGGCGGTTGGCGAGTTCGGCCTCGGCGAGCGCGGTTTTGCGAGTGTCCAGCGCTTCCGCCACGCGGGTTTTCACTGCGTTGACCGCTTGGCCGAAAGCGCGACGCTCATCAGCAGGCAGACTGCCAAGCCGTTTCAGAAGGCCGGTGACACTGCCACTTTTGCCGAGCGCAGCGACGCGCAAGTCTTCAAGCGCCGCCAAACTTTCAGCTTTTCGAATTTTGGTGGTTAGATCTTTTTCGAGCTTTTTCAGATCGCTCTCTGATGCTGCCGCGGGCGCATCCATGAGCCTCTCCAATTTGTCAGCCCCCCATTAGCGGCGGATAAACGCGCCGCTTTTTGGGGATATGCCTTTGGGACGCCCCTCACCTTCTGACGGGGAACCCTGTCCAGGAAGAAGAGGGATTTGCGAACTTTATGCGGCAGCAATCGCCGCTTGCGCTTTATCGGCGAGCGCTTTGAACGCCTCCGGCTGATGAATGGCGAGGTCTGCGAGAACCTTGCGATCCACTTCGATACCGGCCTTGTTCAAGCCGTCGATAAATCGACCATAGGTGAGGCCAAGTTCGCGGGCGGCGGCATTGATCCGCTGAATCCACAACGCGCGGAAGTTCCGCTTTCTCTGCTTGCGGCCAACATAGGCGTATTGTCCGGCTTTTTCGACAGCCTGCTTGGCAATACGGATGGTGTTTTTGCGGCGGCCGTAAAAACCTTTGGCCTGCTCGAATACTTTTTTGTGGCGGGCGTGCGAAGTCGTACCGCGTTTCACTCTCGACATGGTCGGTGCTCCTTAATGAAAATACAGATGATCAATCAGAAATGATGTCAGGCAGGCGTTGTTTACTTACCGTAAGGCAGAAACTGCTTCACGATACCTGCATCCGCATCGCACAACACGCCAGTGCCGCGCGCTTGCCGAATAAACTTCGGCGTCCGTTTGATCATGCCGTGGCGCTTCCCAGCCTGGGCGGCGACAACCTTACCCGTGCCAGTGATTTTAAAGCGCTTTTTAGCACCGCTCTTTGTCTTCATCTTGGGCATTTTGCTTCCTTTCAATAAATCAGACCCGGCACCCTGCCGGGCAATAACATGCTCACTTTGGTGTGAAGCGTTTCGAAACCGCCACGGCATGCCCTGAATGCGCCGGGCGGTTCAATGCGCGAAACTTATGAGGAAATGCGTCTGAAAGCAAGGGGCTCTTTGGATACTTGGCGGTTTTTAAATGGTGTGCTCTATACTTGCCACGTAAGAATACAACAAAGGGCCTCCTTATGACCACTGCCAGCGAACAAACCCTCCGCGTAGCCGTTATTGCTCAATCCTGTTGGATGAACACCTCCGGCCTCAATCAGGGAACTGCGGGGAACATCTCAGCGCGCTGCAATGACACGAGCAGCGGCAAGCTCAGGCGAATGCTGATCACGCCAACTGGCGTCCCCTACGAGACGCTTGAGCCGAGAATGATCGCCGCCATGCCGATAGATGGCGAATATGGCACGTGGGAAGGCCCGCTCAAGCCCTCCAGCGAGTGGCGGTTCCATCTGGATATCATGCGCGCGCGGCCCGATGTCGGAGGCATTGTGCACACGCATTCCACATTCGCCACGGTGCTGGCCATCGCGCAGCGCACCATTCCGGCGTGTCACTATATGGTGGCGGCGTTCGGCGGCAACGATGTGCGGTGCGCTGATTTCGCGACGTTTGGCACAAGCGAGTTGTCGGCGAATGTGCTGAAAGCGCTGGAAGGACGCACGGCGTGCCTGATCGCCAATCACGGCATGATCGCCACAGGCGAAACACTCGAAAAAGCGATGTGGGCAGCAGTGGAGCTGGAAACGCTGGCGAAGCAATATTACTATGCTTCTATGCTAGGAGACGCGGTTATTCTATCAGACGAGCAGATGGCCGAAGCGCACCAAGCTTTCAAAGAATACGGCGTGCAAACGGATGGTGAAGACAATTGTACATCTTGCTAATCATCTTAATAATAGTCACACTAATTCTCTCGTTCGTCGTGTGAAAGATGATCGTGCGGGGCATGATTATGCACCTCGCAATTGCATGAATGCGGATGGTCCGCCTTCATTTGCTGCGTGTTCCAACGTCCATAGCGCCAGGGCGCTAGTGGGTGCTTTTCAGACTTGATATCCGGTGCGGGATCAAACCCACACGTGCCCCACGGATTGCACCGCAAGATTCGCGACAGCCCAAGCCAAAAACCGCGCCATGCGCCATTCTTATCGATAGCGTCAATTGCGTATTCCGAGCACGTCGGCAGATGGCGGCAGTGCCTGCCCATAAGTTGCGATAGCGTATATCGGTAGAAATAGATGGGCGCTTTCAATAGCGCAGCGCCTATACGTTTCACTTTTACTGCCCCATTTGCTCTGCGAGTTCTTTGTCACGCGCTAGCATACGCTGAAAAGCAGGACGTTCTTTAAAGCGGGCGATGTAAGCGCTAAATTCATCACGAAGCGGCAGCATTTTGAAAACAAACCCGAGATGTATTGCCGAGCCCATGATCACATCAACAGCGGTAAAGTGTTCGCCCAACAGATACGGCCCCTTAGCTACAGCCTGAGCCGTCACATTGATTGTCCTGTCATAATCGCCATAACCGATCGTCCCGGCTTTAACCGGTTCGCGATTGAACGCTTTATCGAACATCGCATATTCCAAGGTCGCCGCTGCGAAGAACGCCCAGCGGTAATACGCGCCACGCTCCGGGCTGTTAAGGGCAGGAGCAAGCTTAGCCTCAGGAAAAGCATCCGCCAGATAAAGGCAGATGGCGGCGCTCTCAGTTATCGGCGTGCCATTGTGAGTAATCGCCGGAACCTTCCCCATCGGATTGATTGCGAGAAACTCAGGCGATTGTAGCTCCTTATTGGCGGTGTCGAGAATTTTCATCTCGTAAGGCACGCCCAATTCTTCCAGCATCCACAGGACGGTTCGCGAGCGCGTGCGTGGCAAGTAGTAGAAAACCAGATTGGTATCGCTCATGAGGATCGCTCCGAAATATGCTGTTCTGTGGCGCTCTATTCCTCAGGAACATCCCCCGGCAAGCCTGCGAATGCAATTCTTTTCATCGTGATCAGCGGAGCATTCGCCTTTCCCCGCCGCTACTCGCACCGACACATGATCTCGTTTTCCGGGATCAGACATTCGCCAGACGCTTCGTGCACCATCTTTTCAAGACGGTCGCGGTCTTTCACGATCAGGCTTTTGCCGCGCCGTTCGAGAAGCCCTAAACGCTTCAAGCGGCTGATTTCGCGCGATACCGCCTCGCGATGCGTACTGATTTGCGCTGCGATCTCCGAATGCGTGGGCGCCGGATTTATCAGATATAAGCCTGAACCATCCGCGGCCTCTTTGGCCAGACGTAACAGCTCGTTGTGAATACGGTTTTTCACGGCCAGTGTACTGAATTCAACGACGCGGGCGGTCATGCAACGCAAGATCTTGACGAGATGCAGCAGCACCGTGTTGAGAAAGGCGCTGTCGTTTTCCATTAACTCTTTGAACAACGAGGCGCTCATGACCAGCGCCGAGGAAACCTTCATGGCCTCGACCGTCGCGGAGCGTTCGCGCCCGTCGATAGCTGCGAACTCGCCGAACATGTCTCCAGGATTGATCTGCCGGAACCCGACAACTTTCCCGTGGGACGAATATATCGAAACACGCGCCTGACCGGACAAGAGGATAAAAACGTCCGTATCGCCATTAGAGCGGACAATGATCTGTTCGTTGCGCGAGTAAGTCTTTCGGGTTGCTTCTCGATCCAGCCTTTTTATCGTATTTATAGAAGCTGACTTAAACAAAGGAATTTTCTTCAGCGTAACTTTCCTAAAATCTGTTCTTGTACGTGTCATGGTTTTGTCTACCTGAAGCGGGCGCAGCGAATTGGAAATTGGGACAAGAAAGCAACACGAAATACGAATGCCGTTCTACCGTCCCCGCCCCCCTGTTAAGAAATCATTTGACATAGGGGCGTGCATACCCTTTTTTACAACCTGTGATTTTAACCACTATGAATTACCACCAGACCTTTTACCACCAATACGTATTTTTATGGATATGAGGTAGCAATGGAACGGAAGTTAACTGCCATCGTTGCAGCCGACGTCGTCAATTATAGTATCCTCATGGGCCAGGACGATGTTAGCACCATCAAGGCTCTACGAACTCTACAACAAGATATTCTTACCCCTCTCGCCACGAGTTACCACGGACGCATCGTTCGTGTGATGGGCGACGGTTCGCTCATCGTTTTTGATAGCGCACTCGCCGCCGTGCAATTCGCCATCGAAGTTCAACACATCTTGGCGGAACGAAAAACCATCCCCCCTCTTACCGACCCTGTGGTGCTACGCATGGGCGTTAATCTGTGCGATATCCTACAGCAAGGCGACGAAATCCACGGCGATGGCGTCAATGTTGCCGTGCGTCTGGAAGAACTCGCTCCTTCTGGCGGAATATGCCTGTCGCAAAGCGTTTATCTACAAACCAAGAACAGTCTTGGCGGGCAACTTCTCCCAATTGGCGAACGACAACTTAAAAACATTACCGATCCTGTTCAAGTCTGGCGTTGGCAACCTCCTGGAGTCGCTGACGGCGTCGCAGCGTCATCCTCGTATCCGAAAGCCAAAAACCACTTCCATGGACGCCAGATACTTGATCCTAAAGTTACCTCGATTCTCATAGACTTGCACATGCGTTCGGCGCGTCTTGCCATTTCAGATTGTATAGACACGATCCTGGCAGAACCGGATAATGGACGTAGCATGTCTGTTGAAGAAATCTATGAACTTCTGGAAAAGCATTTGAGCCAGGCGCGCGGGATGCTCCACGCTCTCTCTGTTGAATGTGAAGATCATCTCAAGGAAAACGAGACAGGGCAGTGGCAATCGCCCCAGCCGATGAGTGATTTTGTCGCCAGCGTGTTCGGTAGCATCAACGCGTTTTTCACCGCAAATCTTCTACCGAAGTTTCAGATCATCCTTCGCTCTGAAATAGATGTTTACGCCAAGCGCATGCAAGTCATGGAGGTCATTCGCGACTTCAGGAACGATGATGTTGCGGCTAAAGTCAAAAATATGATCCGGTTCGCATTCGTTGAGCCGTGAGCGGAACTGCGCTAAGTCATAAGGACGCCGTATCCGCCTGCGGGCGGATGCGTGCAGCGGTTTTCATATTTCTTCGCCACGTTCGGTCAAAAGAACAGATCAGGTGAAGCGTTTATCTCGCGTCAAGCCCTAACCATTACGAGCAGCACCTTTCATGTGGACAGCCTGCGTACTAACTCTGTTCCCGGAAATGTTCCCAGGCCCCTTAGGGGGGAGCTTGGCCGGACAAGCGCTTGCCGCAAAGCTCTGGCAACTCGATACTGTGAACATCCGCAATCATGGCATCGGCAAACACCGCGCCGTTGACGATACGCCCGCAGGCGGCGGCCCCGGCATGGTGATGCGCGCCGATGTGCTGGGCCCCGCCATCGACAGCGCGAGAGAGAGCCACCCAGCTTTGCCGCTCGTCTACCTGTCGCCGCGAGGTGCGCCGCTTACCCAGGCCCGCGTTCGCGCTCTGTCGCAAGGACCTGGCGTCATGCTGCTGTGCGGCCGCTTCGAAGGCGTGGACCAGCGCCTGATCGATGCACGCGACGCCGAAGAAATCTCCGTGGGCGATTATGTGCTATCCGGCGGCGAGCTTGCCGCGATGATCCTCATGGACGCCGTCGTGCGCCTGCTTCCCGGCGTGATGGGCAAGGCCGGATCGGGCGCGGAAGAAAGCTTCGAGAACCGCTTGCTGGAATATCCGCACTATACCCGCCCGCGCGAGTGGGAAGGGCGCGCCATCCCCGATGTGCTGCTCTCAGGCGATCATGCACGCATTGCAGCATGGCGGCGGCAACAGGCCGAGACACTCACACAGGCGCGCAGGCCAGATTTGCTCCTCAAAATGGAGAGCGATGGGCCAGAAGAAGAATGATCGCAGGCTGAAAACCCTACTGCCCGCGTTCTGTTTCACTGGCGATGCGCACCGCCTCTTCTGCAGCGCGGAACAGCGCTTTCGCCTTCATCTGGCATTCGCGATGTTCACTGGCGGGAACGGAATCAGCCACAATGCCCGCGCCCGATTGCACATACATCGTGCCGTCCTTGATCAGCGACGTACGCAGCACGATACAGCTATCCATATCGCCCATTGCCGAGAAATACCCCACACACCCGGCGTAAAGCCCGCGCTTTTCCTTCTCCAATTCGTCGATGATCTCCATAGCCCGCACTTTTGGCGCGCCTGACACCGTGCCTGCCGGAAAGCCCGCCATCAACGCATCGACCGAGTCATGTTCCGACGCCAATTCGCCCACCACATTTGAGACGATGTGCATCACCTGGCTGTAATATTCGAGGATGAAGCTGTCTGTAACGCGAACCGTGCCGAGATTAGCCACGCGCCCGACATCGTTGCGGCCCAGATCGAGCAGCATGAGGTGTTCGGAGCGTTCTTTGTCATCGGCGAGCAATTCATCCGCCAGGGCTTTGTCTTCCTCAGGCGTGGCGCCGCGCCGCCTTGTCCCCGCGATGGGACGGATCGTCACCTGCCCATTGCGTGCACGCACCAGAATTTCCGGGCTGGACCCCGCCACGGCATAAGCACCGAAATCGAGGAAAAACAGGAAGGGCGAAGGATTCACCCGCCGGAGCGCCCGGTAAAGCACGAAAGGCGGCAGCTCGAACGGCGTGGAAAAGCGTTGGCTCAACACCACCTGAAAGATATCGCCTGCGGCGATGTATTCCTTCGCCCGCCCGACCATCGCTTCGTATTCCTCCTGCGTGGTGTTGGAGGTCGTCTCCGGCATGGTAATGCCGTTGCCATTCAGATGTTCCGTATGCGCAAGCGGTTTTTCCAGTTCATCCACGGCCGATGACAAACGGTCCACCGCGCGGGCATAGGCGGTCTTGGCGGACATCCGTCCTTGCGGGCGCACAGGTGTGACGAGGAAAATTTCGTCTTTCACGTTGTCGAAAATCGCCATGATGGTTGGGCGAACCATGACCGCGTCGGGAATGCCTATCGGGTCGGGATTGGGCTTCGGCAGGCGCTCAATGAGGCGCACCGTATCATAGCCCATATATCCGAATACGCCGAGCGCCATTGGCGGCAGGCTTGCGGGCAGGTCTATGTGCGATTCCGCCAAAAGTGCGCGCAGCGACGCCAGAGCGCCGCCCTTGACAGCGGTGAATTTGTCCAGCGATTTACTGGGTGAACGGTTGATCTCGGCTTTATTGCCATTCGCACGCCAAATTACGTCAGGCGCGAAGCCGATGATTGAGTAGCGCCCCCGAACCGAGCCGCCTTCCACTGATTCGAACAGAAAGCTCATGGGCTTTCCGGCGGCTAGTTTCAGCATAGCCGAGACTGGTGTTTCCAGGTCGGCGACAAGCTGGGTCCAGACAGCTTGCGCTTCGCCATTTTTGTATTTCTCGGCAAATTCGGCAAAGTCAGGATAAAGCCGCATGGGAGTGCTCTTTGGCTTGGTGTGGGAGGCCCCCGGAACCAGAAACGGCTCCGGGGAATTACTGAATCAATAGATGAAACGGCCCTTATGAGGCGACTAGCTGCCGTTGATCAGGCTCGATATAAGGCGCGTATCGGTTGTTACGCCATAGTCGTTTTGCAAGCCCAATACATATTGCATAAGAACGCCTGCACTCATGCTCATCCGCAGGGCGGTGCTCAGATCTTTGACTTGTTTGGCGCTGGGTTCATCCGCAGGCTTGATCTTTGTCACCTGGAACACGAGGCGCGTTTTCATATCAGGCGTTTGCGACCACGCTGCGCCCTTTTCCGGCAAGGTGAACGCCAAGGTAATCGTGGACGGCTGCACCTTCAGTTTCCGGTCGTTCCGTTTAAAAAGCGGCGTTTCGATAATTTTGGCTTTCACGCTTTTAGCCACGGCGTCTATGTCTTCGCCTGCTCGCACCTTATTGAGGAGTTCAGTGGTTTTTGCGCTCAGCCGTTTGCGCCGTTCCGCATCGATCAATTTTTGTTCGATATCCTTGCTAACTTCTTCGAGGGTTTTCTGCCGTTCGGGAATGACTTCGAGCACATCAACAAACGCGTTGCCATCGGAGAAACTGACGGCGTTGTTTTCTACTCCCACGTCGCTTTCGAAGGTCAGCTTGGCGATTTCTGGATGTTCCACAACGACTGACACGGGTTTGCCATCTTGCCCCAGCCCTTTTTCGTCGAACACCAGCGTTTCAAGCTTGAGGTTCAGTTCTTTTGCGGCTTCGGTAAGGTTCGCCCCCTTCTTACGAGCGTCTTCAATATTGTCATAGACTTTTGACAGCTCATCATAAGCTTTCGACTTTGCCTCGGCGGCTTTTTTGTTCGCCTCAGCCTGATGTTTTTTGGCCAGGGTTTCGCGGATTTCCTTTTTCACCTCATCGAAAGTTTTTTGTTTCGCTGGTTCTATTTTTGTTACGCGCACAATAACAGGAAAGAAACCTTCGATTACGTCGCTGACCTTCTTTTTCTTCAATTTGAAAGCTGCTTCAGCGACTTTCTTGTCGGCGAATTGCTCCTGAGTGAACGTGCCGAGCTTCATGTCTTCGTCTTTCAGGCCAAGCTCTTTACCCAGTTTCAGGAAATCTGCGCCATCAGCCAGTTTCTTGCGCGCCTCTTCAGCAGCAGCCTTGTCTTTGAAGCTGAGCTGTTCAATCGTGCGCTTTTCTGGATCTTGGTAGCTTTGCTTAGCGTCCTTGTAAGCAGCTTTTACTTCGTCGTCCGTGACTGGAGCTACCTTGATGTTAGCTTTGAACGACAACAAAATCATCGCGATTTTGCGGTATTCTGGCGCTTTGAATTCGGGCTTATGGTTTTCGTAATAAGCTTTGATGGCGGTTTTATCAGGTGTTTCAATCTTGCCCAAAACGTCCAGCGGAATGGCGAAGTACTTCATTTTGCGCTGATCGTGAGCGTAGTGGTAGAAAGCTTTCGCGAGTGTTTCAGGCACATAGGCTGAATTGGTCAGCGCATAGGTGATCTGATTGCGTATCAATTCATCACGCTGCAACGCCAAGTATGAGCCTTGGCTCATCCCTATATTTCTGAGAACGTAATCGAACACTTCCTGGTCGAACTCGCCATTCTGCCCTCTGAATGATGGGTCTTTCGCAATGACATCGGCAACCGTTTTCTCGGCGATCCCCAACCCAAGCTCCTGGGCGTGCATATTGACCGTGGTGTTAGTGATAAGTGTATTGAGCGAACGTTCCGCCACTTTTAGCGCGCGCGCTTCCTTGGAAGTCAACTCCCGCCGGTAACGCTGACTGAGCATGAAAAGCTGCTTACGATATTCGCGTTGGAATTGCCCGGGGCTAAGCACAACTCCCCCCACCACTGCCAGCTTTGGCCGGCCGAATCCCTGGAACGCGCCGCCTACGCCCCAGATCGCGAAACTAATGACGAGAAGGCCAAGCAATATCTTTGCTGCCCAACCTGTAGCGCTCTTTCTAAGTGCGTCCAGCATTTTCTTCCAACTTTCGTAGCGAATAACAGAGCAAATCGTGCACCGTTTTGACTAAGCCATATCACGGGTCTTGCCAGAATTGTTTCTTGGTCATAGATCAAGGCGGTACCGCGAGTAAAGTCTAAGGATGAAAGGCAAGGAAAAACCATGACGCAAATACGTCCCTTAATCGCAGGTAATTGGAAAATGAATGGCGTGAAAGCGTCACTCGCGGAAATTGCTAAATTGCGGTTAGCCGTAGAGAACGACAATCTCGCCGCAAAAGCTGACATCATGATTTGTCCGCCCACTACACTCGTCAGCCTGTTCGCCGAAGCGCTGAAAGGAAGCGCTATCACCATTGGCGCACAAAATTGCCATAAGCTCGTGTCGGGCGCATATACGGGCGAAGTCTCGGCGCCGATGCTGGCCGACGCCGGCGCAACAGCCGTCATTCTCGGGCATTCTGAGCGTCGTTCGCAAGCCGGTGAGCGCGATTGCGATGTGCGCGATAAGGCCGTCGCCACTCATACCGCCGGACTGACAGCCATCATCTGTGTGGGCGAAACTGCGGGCGAACGCCAAATGGGCTTAACGCTGCAAGTCATCGCTCGGCAATTAGCGGGATCGCTGCCTGAAAACGTATCGGGCGCGAACACGGTCATCGCCTACGAACCGGTGTGGGCCATCGGCACCGGCCTGACGCCGTCTATCGCCGATGTGGCCGAAGTGCATCGCTTCATGCGCGCCGAACTCACCAAATTACGCGGAGAAGCTGCGGCAAATGAGATTCGCCTCTTGTATGGCGGCTCGGTTTCAGCCAAAAATGCAGCCGAGTTACTCGCGGTTACCGATGTCAACGGCGGCCTTGTGGGAGGCGCAAGCCTGAAAGCAGAAGATTTTGCGCCTATTGCTGCTGCCTGTCCCGCATAGCACCCGCGTTAAATTAAAGAAAATTCTGCCCAAAATTGTGGTGCACAAATGAACTTTGGCCTCTTTCAGCGTTTCCTTATCGTCCGCGCTTGCATTGCGTGTCTTATTTGCGGAGCGGCGCTGGCCGGTTCAGCGGTGGAGCTTCAAGCCAAGCCGCTCGATAAGGAAGCCTGCAAGAAGCTACAGAGCGAGAAAAAATCGCTCATAACGAAGGGCATCCCCAAGCAAATGGCGAGGGGCGCGCTTTGGGCAAAAGCAAATCTGTCATCAACGCAGCTTGGATTGATAAAGCACTACCTAACCGTAGACGAACAGCTAAAATTCCGCTGCGAAAAGGCCCTAAAGGTTCACGCTAAAAAGAAACCTGAAAACAAGAAAAAAGCTGAAACTAAGAAAAAACCTGAAACTAAGAAAAAAACCGCCTCCAGCGACAAAAAGTAAACGGCAGTATCCAAAACCAAACCCAAAACCGCTTCTCAACGGTATGAACAACGGTAAACCGCGAAGAGAGGACACGCACACTGAATTTTCCAGCGTGAATGTCCTTAAAGTCTGGCTATCCACCGTGAAATGCGGTAGACCGCTACAAAATTACGGTGAAAACGAATGACGACAGTTCTTCTTGTTATCCATCTGATGATTGCGGTCGCTTTGGTGGCCCTCGTTTTGATGCAGCGTTCCGAGGGCGGCGCGCTTGGCATTGGCGGCGGCGGCGACGGGTTCATGTCCGGCCGGGGCGCCTCAAACCTGCTGACGAGATCGACTGCGATTCTCGCTGCGGTGTTTTTCGTCACCAGCCTTCTGCTCGCCATGCTCGGCGGGGTACGCTCGACGCCAACACAGATAGCGCCTTCAAAGGCGACAGAGCAGGGAGCAGATAAAAAGGCTCCAAATAGCGGCTCAAACCTGCCGAAGCTCGCGCCGTTGGCTCCTAAGCCTAACGCTGGGGAAAAACCAGCCGCAGCGAAGCCAGACGCAGCGAAGTCTGAAGCTGCTAAGCCTGATACCGCGAAGCCTGAACAGTCTTCGGACACGCAACGTCCGCGCCCTCAGTGAGGTAGCGGCGTTGCTCTGTGCCGGAAAACGTTGGCATTTTCGTAGGTTGTTGAGAGAAGCTAATTCATTGCTTCGAATCGATGCATGATGGTGTACTCTGCAATTCCATGGCGCGATATATTTTCATAACTGGCGGCGTGGTTTCCTCATTGGGAAAAGGGATCGCCTCTGCGGCGCTGGGGGCTCTCCTTCAAGCGCGAGGTTACAAGGTTCGGCTCAGAAAGCTCGACCCGTATCTTAACGTAGATCCGGGCACAATGAGCCCCTATCAGCATGGCGAAGTCTTCGTCACTGATGACGGTGCTGAGACCGACCTTGATCTGGGGCATTACGAACGCTTCACTGGCGTTTCCGCCTCCAAGGCTGACAACATCACCACTGGACGTCTGTATCAGGATATTCTGGCTCGTGAACGCCACGGCGACTACCTGGGCGCGACTGTGCAGGTCATTCCGCATGTCACCAACGCTATCAAGGAATTCGTCACGTCCGGCAATGATAACGTGGATTTCGTTCTGGTAGAAATCGGCGGCACAGTCGGCGACATCGAAGGACTGCCGTTTTTCGAAGCCATCCGTCAGCTCGGGAACGAACTGCCACACAACCATGCAGTCTTTATCCACCTCACCCTATTGCCGTTCATCCCAGCAGCGGGCGAGCTGAAAACCAAGCCAACGCAACATTCGGTGAAAGAACTACGCTCCATCGGCATTCAACCACAAATTCTCCTATGCCGCTGCGACCGCGAAGTACCGCCAGAGGAGCGCCGCAAAATTGCTTTGTTCTGCAATGTGCGCGAAGCCGCTGTTATTCAGGCGCTTGACGTGGGCAGCATCTACGATGTGCCCGCAGCCTATCACCGCGAAGGGCTCGACCGTGAAGTGCTTGCGGCGTTCGGCATAGAGGCGCATGCGCCCGATCTCTCCCAATGGCGTACCATTTCAGAGCGTATCACGAACCCGGATGGCGAAGTTAACGTCGCTATCGTTGGCAAGTACACGGGGCTGAAAGACGCCTACAAATCGCTCATTGAAGCGCTACAGCACGGAGGCATCGCCAACCGCGTCCGCGTTAACATCTCGTGGATCGATTCGGAAATGCTGGATCATGGCGCATCGGCCGAACAGTTCGAGAATATCCACGGCATTCTCGTGCCCGGCGGTTTCGGCGAGCGCGGCGCAGAAGGCAAAATAGAAGCCGTCCGTTTTGCCCGCGTCAAACATGTGCCATATCTGGGCATCTGCTTTGGCATGCAAATGGCAGTCGTAGAAGTGGCGCGCCATGTCGCGGGGATCAACGGCGCCTCCTCTACCGAGTTCGGCGCAACAGAAGCGCCTGTGGTTGCGCTAATGACAGAGTGGATGAACGGCGAAGCTCTTGAAACGCGCCGCGCCAATGGTGATCTGGGCGGAACCATGCGTCTGGGCGCTTACACGGCCAGCCTTGCCGAAGGCAGCTTGGTCGAACGCATTTACGAGGGACGGCGCATCAGCGAGCGGCATCGCCACCGCTATGAAGTTAACACAAATTACCGCGAACAGCTTGAAAAGGCTGGCTTACGCTTTTCAGGTCTTTCACCAGACGGTATGCTGCCAGAGATCGTAGAAATGCCGGAACATCCGTGGTTTGTCGGGGTGCAATTTCATCCCGAATTGAAATCGCGGCCCTTTGAGCCACATCCGTTATTTGCTTCTTTTATCGAGGCAGCAGTGGTGCAAAGCCGATTGGTATAATTTAGCATTGCTGATCTTAAGCATTTTCTCCTTAAATTCGCCATTTCCAGCGTTTTTATGCTGGTTTCGAGGTATAAAGTTTCGCGTTTGAGTAGGTCGTGTTGCGTTTTTCTTGATGGGGCGTCGTGCACAGAGGGTATGGGGGACCAAGTATGAACGGCAGAAGCCTGGTGATTCACCCGGCGCATCAAAGACCTATGCACCGCAAGAGGTCGAGGCGGCGATCGTATAAACGCCCTTCTACCGGCATTTCCAACTTCATCACAATGATTGCAGCAGCCTTGTTTCTCGGCTCGCTCAGCTTTGCCGCCGTCGCTATTGACTGGCCAGCCTTTTTGAGCAGCGGCGAACCCATGACGCTCTCGCAAGCTAAAAACATGGCGCTAAAACTATCCGGCAGAAGGGTTCGCGCGCTCGATACGCCTGAGGAAATCAAGAACAAGGCTGCGACCATGGCGTCGC
Source organism: Alphaproteobacteria bacterium (assembly GCA_037387425.1). Taxonomy (GTDB): domain Bacteria; phylum Pseudomonadota; class Alphaproteobacteria; order Rhizobiales; family Rhodomicrobiaceae; genus JARRLC01. The sequence continues at coordinate 27,032 of JARRLC010000003.1, read as the reverse complement.
TAGGCATTGCAGCGAAACGCGCAAAAGCCAAACTCTCCGATGTGCAAATCCGTCTGGAGCCGCCGGGCGGGCATTGCTTCCTCGATCCGCATCATCCTGGCGACGCACGCCTATACACCGTATTCGAACGCATATTCCGTGGCGATATTCGCATGCTTAACGGTTTTGCCGACTGCCAGCAGCTCAAAACGTGGCGAACCGGCAGACGCGCTACGCTCAACAACTATGGCAACGTGCTAATTCCGGTCGCCATGCTGAACCGCACGGTTAAAGGCTCACCCAGGCAGTATGTCGATACAGTTTGCCGCACCATGCGTCAAAATGCTGGAGAATTTCGCGGGCGGAACATGCCGGGCTTGAAAGCGCGTTTCGACAAAGCGCTTGCGAAAGCGCCAATTAACGCCATGCGTCTATTGGGCGTTGTAGACCAGGATAGACACGCATGCTATTTCGTCTTGCTGCAAAAGATTAAAACCGAGCAATTCGTGACAAAAACCCAAGTTGATGTGGCCGCGGTCACATTCATCGCGGGGAAAATGGTCTATATGAATCTTTACGGGGAACTGGAAAACGACAACACTTTGAATGAGTTGTTGATGCGCCAGAAAGATAACGTTGCGCGAAATATTGCGCTTAATCGTTAACACTCGTACAGCCTGGTTTTAGACGAGTACTGCCGCCGTACATTTTGGAAGCACTCGCGGCAAGTGGGGCAGACCTTCCGGCGGGGCGTACTAGAAATTAACCCCGCTCGACAATGATACGCGCGCAACTCGTATATGGAATTGATCAGCATGACGAACGACAATGCCTCAGCGCTTGGCCCGAACAGATCCGTGCAAATTGGCGACGTAACCGTGGCTAACGATGCGCCGCTTATGGTGTTCGCGGGCCCTTGCGCCATGGAAAGCCGAGCACATGCATTGGAAATGGCTACCGCGCTTAAGGAAATCTGCGCGCGGTTAGGGCTCGGATTCGTCTTCAAATCCTCATTCGATAAGGCCAACCGCACCAGCCTTTCCAGCGCGCGGGGCGTAGGTGTTGACGCCGCGTTGGCCGTGTTCTCCGAAATCCGCGAGACGCTGGGGCTGCCAATCGTTACCGACGTGCACGAAGCGGGACAATGCGCCCGCGTCGCCGAGGTGGCGGACGTGCTGCAAATCCCCGCGTTTTTATGCCGCCAGACCGATCTTCTGGTAGCGGCTGCGCAAACTGGCCGCGTCGTGAAGGTGAAAAAGGGCCAGTTTCTCGCGCCGTGGGATATGAAAAACGTGGTCGCGAAGGTTGTGGGCGCGGGCAACCCCAATGTGCTCGTGACTGAGCGCGGCGCCAGCTTCGGTTACAACACCCTCGTTTCCGACATGCGCGCGCTGCCCATCATGGCAGAGACGGGCTGTCCGGTGGTGTTCGACGCGACGCATTCGGTGCAGCAGCCGGGCGGCCAGGGCGCAACGACAGGCGGCGAGCGGCGTTTCGTGCCAGTGTTGGCGCGAGCAGCGGTGGCTGTCGGCGTGGCTGGGGTGTTCATAGAGACACACGACGCGCCTGAGCGCGCTGTTTCTGACGGGCCTAATATGGTACCGCTCGCCCGCTTTGAGGAGCTGATGCGCGAGCTGATGGCGTTTGATGCGCTAGCTAAGGCGGAAAGCGGTCGCGTGCAGCTTTAGAGGCTGCTGAAGATCATCCTACGGGGCTTGCGCCGCAGTGAAAATCCGCCAGATCCAGGGCAGACGCGCAGCGTGTTGGACGCGAACAGTTGCGCAATTTTGATATCGAGATCAACTTGAACTCGGATCTTCAGAAAAGCATTGCTTTTCCTCGCATCGCTCCGAAATAACAAAAGCTAGAAACACATACAGAGCCTTGCGCGTTCCCGCACAGGCCCCGTAAATATGCTGGGCAGTGTATGTAGTTCAGCCCATCACTTCAGCAGGCACAGCTTTCCTGGATTGGAAAGCGCCTGTGCCGAAGCGTTACAGTGAAGCGCCCATTCCGCCGTTTACGCCTTGTTTAGCGCCCGGCTGATATGTGGCGAAATCTTCGGTCCACTTCAGGCTGCCATCGTAGCGGGTACCCATTTCGATACCGATGCCTTGGTGATAAATGTCGCCCTCGACGCGGGCAGTGGCGTGCAACATAACGCGTTTTCCGCGAATGGTGCCAACGACCTTGCCAAGCACGATCACCTCATTGTTCGCGATGATCCCGCCGTCGATATCGCCGGATTCACTGACGACCAGAGATGAGCAGTGAATGTCACCGCGGATTTTCCCATCCAGCTTGACGTTTCCTTTTGAGGTCACGTTGCCGATGATGGTTAGGTCAGTACTGATGATGGTTTCCCCCATGGGACTCTTCCTGCCAACGGTTGCGAACTAACTATGGTGCGATACGCGGTACGGACACCTTCGCCCGCAATGTTCCCAGTTGTAGATATTTTCTGCAACCAGAAATCACGTCATCACTTGCTGCTTGTAAACTATTTTGCCTTTGTGTCCACAGCAAGAGTTTTCCGCATAACATCATAACTAACGGTTTCCGGCTCGCTGTGGTTACATAACAACGCATATTAAGGTTTATCCCGCCTTCAGAGGGAAAATGGCAGTGGTGCAAGGAAAAAGTTTAAATAGATTGAAGGGAAGGTTAACAAATTGAGGCGCAATTCATTGATATGACTGCCTCCAAGCCATCGGAAATGAAAAGGCGGTTTCAACCGCCTTTCCGGGCCGGTCGCCTACATTGGATGCGAAGTTTGTGTGACTACATCTCCACTACCGCCTTGCGGCACACAGATATCAGCAGTACCGAAATCTCCGCTAGCGAGACGGCAGGCATCGCTTTTTGCTTTAGGAAACTGCCGAATGACGGCGCCCGTCACGTAATGACCGTGCTTCCTGGACAACTTCGCCAGATATTCAGCGGCACAATAAGGCGTCGCGATCACCTCGCCATTCCGCTGATATTGAAAGCCATCCCGGCAACTGATTGCCTGAGCGGGGGAAACCACAGTCACCATCATTACAGCAGCACACACACTTGAAAGAAGTAGCTTCTTCATAACACCAGCCTTTAACGCAGTTTCAAAACGATACGGTGGTCACACTTTACGCATGTTCCGCTAGAAGTGCCTGACGATATCAAACACTTCCTAATAATGAACTTCTGATAAGCGTTAAGTTTGCTGGTGTTTATTTATGACGCCCCAAAATAATCTAAGAGGCTTCATTAGCTTCCACGATATATTTCTTCACGCAACAGCAAGAAATTACCTGATGTGGAAGAAACTACTATCACCTTCGCCGCGATATGGAGCACATGTGTCACGCACGCGATTGTCACCACCGACAAAACGGCAGGCGCGCTCTTTCTCCGAAGGGTTGTTGCGGATGGCTCGCGTGCTGACACGCATTCCGTACTCACGCGCGACTTTGGCAAGCATGCGATCTTCGCAATACGGCGTGGCAATTCGCCGCCCGTTATTTTGAACTTGGAAATTGCCATCGCACTGAATGGCGTAGGCAGGTAAAGCCGTCATCACGAATAAGGATATACAGGCGAACGGAAACAAGAAATACCGCATCAGTTTCCTCCATTGTTGCAAACACTGGCCCTGATTTGGACATTGCATAGTCCAGGACAGAGCTGAACCCTATGATTTCTGTAAAATATCACGCCTGTATCAGAGCTGAACAAATTTCGTGAAGTTTGCTGATAAAGTCACCGTGTTTCATCGGTGAGCTTGTCAGCGTCTCATAACATCCGGGGTATGAGACAATGCGCGTTTTACACGACTGACCCACCGTATAGTTTTAGGCTTGGTTTTAGCCAGGCGATGGCTGTCATGGACCATATCATTGAAAAGCTGCATTATTTTGCGCTCGGCGGCTATTGCAAAAGTTGAAACGCGATCGGCTACCCTGGCATCCCAGCGGAAGGCCCTATCTTGCAGATCAACGATGCACTCCGCATTCGAGAGCTGTAACCAGCGCTGTTCAAGCAGCGCAATATCGCTAATGCCGATATCTACCAGCACCCCTTCCACCTTTGGAGTGTTCGAAGGCAGAGCAAATGTCGGAATACCTTTGAGTAGAGCTGCGATGAGCCCGTGAAACCGGCCCGTTACGCAAAGTTCCGCCCCTTCCAGTTCTAAAAGGTCGCGGAAAACGCGGGGATAAGGCGTCCCGTCCACAGTAAACACGGCGCGTTCTTGGGTCGTGAGGGGAGCTTGCACACCACCCATAAGGAAGAAGGGCAAGGCATTGATTTCCGCAAATTCCCGTAATCGCTCAGTTGTATAGCTGTCCACGCTGTCGATCACGCGCATTCCCTGGCGGAGAGGGCTGCGAAAAGAACCGCTATCGAAGTGCTGCGCGGTGTTTTTCAGCGCCGCGAAGGAAAAGTCTGGCGTCAGCCGCGCATCGGGCCGAAATTGCCGAATTTCCGCTAAGCTGTTCGTCTCGCGAACGGACACAATGTCGAATAACTCAAGGTATTGACCAAGAACTTCTGTGTTTTCGTGCCATACGCTATTAACAAGAGCGCAGGCGATGCCGCGTTTTTTCATCGCGCGGCAGAATTCCATCAGTTCAAGACATCGCGGTGAATCATGATGCATTGAGCCTTCGCCGTTGAAAATAACGAGCGAAACGTCCTCGAACCCTTTGTCTGCGACAAGAGCATTACACTCAGCAAGGTTTGACGCCGAGCCATGCCAAGCCAGCCCCAATTGGGCGGCTTGTTCGATAATAAAATGCGTGACGGCGTTACAGCCAAGATGCGTGTAGCCGTCAATTTGCCTGGTATCGTTCAAAAGAATGAAGCTTGGCTGGCCTGAACGGCTATGTCTTTGCGCTTGTTGGGAGCTAGCCACCGCCTTGCTTTCCGTTCGCGCCAGTTGCAGATCTTTTTCGCATAGCTGACGCGCATGCGTGACATTCACGGAATGCCATTCGATCGCCCCTTGATCTGTCAGGCTATCGAGCCAGGCATCAGCCAGCGTATCTGCGGAACTGAGCGGCTGTGTTTCAGCGTGTTCATCAGCATTCAGCGAGGCGAGGTAATTGAACAGCCACTTACCGTCATTCAGCAGTTTGTCGGGCACGGAGTAGGGCCTGTTGACATTCAGCACACGAGGCTGCGTTAGAGCAAAATCGCCTCTGAACAGGAGAAAAGCGCAAGTAAGTGCCGACCATTTTCGACGCATTCAGGGGCGATTTTGCTCCAACGCCGAAAGGGGCCGCGTGCAAATCCGCTATTTCGGCGTCGCAGAACCTTGAAAGGGATGAGCCTTCCATCGGTTCTGCTCCTGGAACTGGTGGATTTTCACTGCGGCGCAGCCCGTGCGGTGAATGTCAACAGACCCTAATGTGAAGAGGGTAGCGGCGCGGCGTAATAATCGCTAAAGTCTGCGCCCATGAGCACAGAACAAACGACCGGCGCAAACCGCACCACCAGCACTGAAAACACTTTCGGCTTCCGCTCCGTGGAGCCGGAGGATCGTCAGAGTCTTGTCAACAGCGTGTTTTCCCGCGTGGCAAGCCGCTACGACCTTATGAACGACCTCATGTCGGGCGGCATGCATCGCGTGTGGAAACACGATCTCATTAACTGGCTGGCGCCTTCGCGGACCTCGCAGCAAAAGCTTCTGGATGTGGCGGGCGGCACAGGCGACATTGCGCGCCGCTTCCTGGACGCCACAGCGCCGGGCGGATCTGCCGTCATCTGCGATATCAGCGCTGAAATGCTGGGGGCGGGGCGCGATAAGCTGGGCGCGCGCTATGGGGAGCGTCTGGCCTTCGTGCAGGGCAACGCTGAAAGCCTGCCATTTCCCGATAAATCGTTTGATTTCTATACCATCGCCTTTGGCATCCGTAATGTGACGCATCTCGATAAGGCGCTGGCCGAGGCGTTCCGCGTGCTGAAACGCGGGGGGCGCTTCATGTGCCTGGAGTTCTCCGAAGTGCAAGCGCCAGTGCTCGACAAGCTGTATGACGCGTTTTCCTTCCACGTTATCCCGCGGATTGGCAATCTGGTCGCGGGCGATGCTGACGCCTACCACTATCTGGTGGAAAGCATTCGCCGTTTTCCAGACCAGGAGCAATTCGCCAGCCTGATTACCTCGGCAGGGTTCGAGCGCGTTCACTACCGCAATCTTAGCAGCGGTATTGCCGCACTGCATTCGGGATGGCGGATATAATGGCTGTGTAAGATATCTGGCTAAGACATTAAAACAGCTGCAAATTTTGAATCTTTCTGCCGCACGCATTCTTGAATGTTATGTTTTAACCTGCGCTCACCATTATCAAGGTAGCGCACATGTTAAAATCTCTCCAATCTCGCTTTATCGCGGGCTGCATAGCTCTCGGAGTTCTGATTGTAGCTGTAGCAGTCTTATCGCTGATGAAATCCAATGATCTTGTACAGGCTGCCTTGAAAGCCCGCCTGGACGCTGTGGAAGCATCATTCAATGCTCTTGTGGAACAGGAAATCCAGCGAGGATATTCACTCGCTGAGGTAACTGCCTACGATCCGGACATTATCGATGCATTTGCTGCAAAAGATCGCCAAACGCTGTTGCGGCGTCTCAGACCAGGGTTCTTAAAGTTGAAAAAATTGCACGGCGTTAAGCAGATGCAATTCCACGTACCGCCAGCAACGTCGTTTCTACGTGTGCATAAGCCTAAGAAATTTAACGATGATCTGAGCGGTTTCCGCAAGACGGTCGTGGACGCAAATAAAAATCATAAACCTGTTCTGGGAACGGAAATCGGCGTTGCCGGGTTTGGCATCCGTTCGGTCGTGCCGATGGCCAAGGATGGCAAGCATCTGGGCACCTTCGAATACGGTATGGCATTTGGGGAAACGCATTTGAAAAAGCTGGCCGCCCAGATGCAGATGAGCATCGGCCTGTACGTCACGAAAAAAGGCGAATTCAAGCTTTTGTCTACGACTTTCCCCAAAAGCTATCAGCCCTCAAATGAACTGCTAACTGCGGCAGTGGGCGCTTCTCAGTTCGCACCTCAAGTTTCCATTAAAGATAATACGTTCGCTCTCAGGTTTATTCCGGTTAGAGATTATAGCGGCAATGTTGCAGCGGTAGCTGTGTTTGGCGTTGATCGCGCTCAATTCCAGGCGATGTTGTCGAGCAATTTGCGTTATACTGGCGTGATATCGCTTTTAGCATTGGTATTGCTCGGTGGCATGGCCTATGCGTTTATGGGAAATGTAATTTCACCAATTAATTCTTTAACCGTGCATATGCGAAACCTTGCCAATGGCGATTTGTCTCAGCACTCGACAGAAATTACGCGCAATGACGAGATCGGCGAAATGTGCCGCGCCGTTGAAGTGTTCCGCACGAATGCCGTCGCAAGAGCGCGGTTGGAAGAAGAACAGGCTAAGGAACATGAAGCGGGAAAAATTCGGCAACAACACGTCGAGCAATTGGTAGGCAACTTCCGAAATGAGGCCGGTGCTGCGTTGGAGTCGTTATCCTCACACGCTCACAGCCTGGAGGATACTGCGGGACGGCTAACCAATCTCGCAAAGAATTCGGCCGAACGGGCGGATACCGCTACCACTTATTCTGAGGACACTTCAAACGATGTCGTGGCCGTTGCTTCGGCTGCAGAGGAACTGTCCAAATCGGTTTCTGAAATTGCTCGTCAAATCTCCAAAACGTCTGAAAATATCGGGCAGGCGAACGAGCGCGCCGCGAGTACCACTGAGAAGGTTTCTGCGTTGTCGGCTGCTGCTCAGCACATCGGCGATGTTGTCACGCTGATTGAGCATATTGCCGGACAGACCAACCTCCTGGCGCTCAACGCTACCATCGAGGCGGCGCGCGCGGGTGAGGCCGGACGCGGCTTTGCGGTTGTGGCCTCCGAAGTGAAAGGACTGGCGGAGCAAACCGCGAAAGCAACCCAGGCGATTACCGCCAAGATTGGCGAGGTTCAGACCTCCGCTGATGAATCCGTGAGCGCGATCAATGAAATCGCCGCGATGATCAGCGAAGTGAATTCTTACACCGGCGCAATTGCGGCTTCCGTGGAAGAACAAGGCGCCGCAACCTCGGAAATCAGCTCCAATGTGCATCACGCAGCGGACGGCACCAGAAATGTCACCGATAATATCATGGCTGTGACTTCTGCGGTTGGCGATACCTCGAATTCGGCACAAGAAGTATTGCAGGCAAGCGAGCTGGTAAACGGCTCTTCGCGGGAACTGAAAACGAGGATCGAAGAATTCTTGGCTAAAGTCGCGGCGGCTTAAAAACGTCGCAAGTCAAGTAATGAACGGTTCTATCCATATAATCATGGCCGGGTTTTCTGCCCGACCATGATTTTAGCTTAGTGATATATATTACAACTATAACTTAAGGTAACGGCAACGCTTCCTGCTCACGCATAACTTTGCCGCTTTCATCATCGATTTCCAAAAGCTTCACCCGGTGCCCCCAGAGCTGAGCAAGATGCTGCATCGTGCGATCGCAATCAGCCTTATGTAACAACCTGCCTCCACGCACCCGATGCTGAACCGTAAGGCGGCGGGAACTGTTCAGATCGGCATCGACGATGCGGATGTCGGGATCTTGCACGCTAGCGTCATAGTGCAGCGCAAGGCTGCGGCGGATTTCCCGATAGCCACGCTCGTTGTGAATAGCGCTTACCTCAAATTCCAACTCGTCCGGCTCGTCATGCAGCGTGAACAGCCGTAAATCGCGAATTACCTGCGGACTGAGATATTGCAGAATAAAGCTTTCGTCGCGATAGTCGGCCCAAGCGGTTTTCAGGGTGCCCATGGCGTCGCCATTCCCGGCAAAGTTCGGGAACCAGTCTTTGTCTTCATCCGTTGGCTCTTCGCAAATGCGTTTGATATCGCGCATTATTGAGAAACCGAGCGCATAAGGGTTAAGGCCGCTAAAGCGTTTGTCATTAAAGCTAGGCTGCATCATCACTGAGGAATGCATGTGCAATGCCTCCATGAGCGAGCCTTCTGTGATGAACCCTTTTTCAAACAGCCGGTTCATGATTTCATAGTGCGTGAACGTGGCGCAGCCTTCGTTCATCATTTTTGTCTGGCGCTGCGGATAGAAATATTGCGCCATCATACGCACGATACGGATTAGCTCCCGTTGCCAGTCCTTCAGACGCGGCGCGTATTTTTCTAGGAAATAGAGGAGATTTTCCTCAGGCAGCTCCATGATCTGATCATTGCCGGACGGCGATTTCACAGGCTGCCTGATAGGTTTTCTCGCTTTTTTTACAGGAAGCGTACGCCACAAATCATCGTAGACAGAGTCTTCGTGGGCGCGACGGCGTTTCTTGCGTTCGGCGTCTTTCTCGGCGCGCGCCGATTGCGGCACTTTCGGGTAGCGGCTGACGCCCTGGCGCATTAGCGCATGCGCTGCATCAAGCACAATTTCCACTTCGGCCAGACCGTGCCGTTCTTCGCATTCCTTCACGTAATCCTTGGCGAAGGCGAGATAGTCCAGCACGCTTTCAGCGTTAGTCCACTGCTTGAAAAGGTAATTGTTTTTGAAGAAGTGGTTATGTCCGATTGCCGCATGCGCGAGCACCAGCGTTTGCATGGTCGCGGAATTTTCTTCCATCAAATAGCTGATGCACGGATTGGCGTTAATCACCAGTTCGTAAGCGAGCGAACGCATACCACGCCGGTAGCTTTCCGATTCCCGAGCGAATTGCTTGCCGAACGACCAGTGCCGATACATCAACGGCATACCAGTTGAAGTATAAGCATCCAGCATTTGCTCAGCGGTGATGACTTCGATCTGGTTCGGATAGATATCGAGTTTCAAGTCGCTAACGCCGACTTTTTCGACCGTGTCATAAATCCGCTTCAGCGTGTCGAAATTCCAATCGGCACCCTCGAAAAGCGGTTTCTTCCGTGATGTTTTGCTTTTTGTCGTCAAGATCAGCCCGTCACCTTTCCGAACTTGAAAACAGGTCATGGAAGACCGGGTAAATTTCGCTAGGCGTTACAACATGGCGCATGGCGAAATGCTTGTGGAAATCCTCCAAAGGTGAAAAACCAGACCAGATAATGCTTTCGCTAATGTTGGTCCCTACTTCAATATACGCGAAATACTGGCATAGTGGCAAAATCTGATGTTCCAGCATATCAGTACAGCGCATCATATCGCCGAGATCGTTTGCACCGTCGGAGGCTTGCGCGGCGTAGATGTTCCATTCATCCACCGGATAGCGTTCTTTCACCACCCTCAGCATTTCCTCGTAAGCGCTGGAAATAACTGTGCCGCCTGTTTCGGTTGAGCGGAAGAAAGTGTCTTCGTCCACTTCGCTGGCGTATGTGGTATGGCGGATGAAAACCACCTGCACATCGCGATAGTGCCGCGACAGGAAAATATGCAAAAGCATGAAGAAACGCTTCGCCAGGTTCTTCAGCGATTGCGTCATTGAGGCCGAGGTGTCCATCAAGCAGAACATGACAGCCTGCGTGATGGGTTTGGGAAGACGCTCGTAGCGGTTGTATTTCAGATCGAACGGGTCGATATAGGCAATTACTTTGCGCATATGCTTCAGCCGCGCGACCTTGTCGGAAAGCAGCTTGATGCGCTCTTCATCAGGCGGCGTTTCGGCTTCGGCGTCGGCAAGTTCGGCCTCGGCCTGGGCGATTTCGTCAAGGCTGGGCCGACGCAACGCAAGACGCCGAGCCATGCTGTTACGCATGGTGCGCACGCGGTTCAGCTTGGCGGGCGAGCCGGTCATCGTGAAGCCCGCGCGGACTGGCGTTGGCGAGCGCACGTCTTTCAGCTTGGTTTTCACCAGATTAGGCAGTTTCAGATCGTCGAAAAACAGATCGAGAAACTCTTCCTTTGTCAGGGTGAAAACGAAGTCGTCTTCGCCGTATCCGTCCGGGCTGCCGTGAGAGCCGCCACCTTTGCCCCCGCTTTCCGGAGGCTTGGAGATCCTGTCCCCCACGACGAATTCCTTGTTCCCGGGCAGGACAAAGTCATGTTGCCCCTCCCGCCCTGGCCTGAACGATGGCTCGTTCAGGCTTTTGGAACGTATCCTGATTTCTTCCCCGCCTTCAGCCTCAGAAATCTTGCGCTTCTTTAAAGCTTCACTCACCGCATTACGGATTTCCTCGCGCGCGCGGCGCAGGAAGCGTTGGCGGTTGCCGAGGCTTTTGGCCTTGGGGTTCAGCCTGCGATCTATGATGTGCATGCAGTGCTTAACCTGATTTCTTTACGCGCATATACCAATCAACCAGACGACGAACCTGCCGCGTCGTGTAGCCACGCGAGATCATGCGTTCGACGAACTCGTTGTGCTTCTTCTCGGTTTCGCTGTCCTTCTTGGCGCCAAAGCTGATGACCGGAAGCAGGTCTTCCACTTGGCTGAACATGCGTTTTTCAATAACTTCGCGGATTTTCTCGTATGAGGTCCACGACGGATTTCTACCGGCGTTACGGGCACGGGCGCGCAGCGAGAATTTCACGATTTCGTAGCGGAAATCCTTCGGGTTGGCGATCCCCGCCGGTTTTTCGATCTTGGAAAGCTCTTTATCCAACAGCGAGCGGTCCATGAGCTGGCCAGTGTCGGGGTCTTTAAAGTCGTGATCCTCGATCCAGGCGTCAGCATAGGCCACGTAGCGGTCAAACAAGTTCTGGCCGTATTCGTTGTACGATTCCAGATAGGCCTTCTGGATTTCATTGCCGATGAACTCGGCGTAGCGAGGCGCCAGTTCTTCCTTGATGAACTCCAGGTACCTGTCTTCGGTGTCATCGGCCAATTGCTCGCGGCGGATGGCCTGTTCCAGCACATACATGAGATGCACCGGATCGGCGCCTACTTCCAGCGTGTCGAAGTTGAACGTTTCCGAAAGCACCTTGTAGGCGAAGCGCGTAGAAGCGCCGTCCATGCCCTCGGTGACGCCTGCCGCATCGCGATATTCCTGCACAGTTTTGGCGTGCGGATCGGTATCGCGCAGGCTCTCGCCGTCATAAACGCGCATCTTGGAATAGAGGTTAGAGTTCTCGTGTTCCTTCAGGCGTGAGAGCACCGAGAATTTAGCCAGCATTTCCAGCGTACCGGGCGCGCATGAGGCATCGACCAACTCGCTTTGGCTGAGCAGTTTTTCGTAAATCTGTTTTTCCTCGGCGACGCGCAGGCAATACGGCACCTGCACCACGCAAATGCGGTCAAGGAAGGCTTCGTTGTTGCGGTTGGATTTAAAGCTTCGCCATTCCGACTCGTTGGAGTGGGCAATGATTATGCCCTGATAGGGCAGTGAACCGACGTTCTCTGTGCCGACATAGCTGCCTTCCTGCGTGGCGGTCAGCAGCGGATGCAGCATCTTGATGGGCGCTTTGAACATTTCGACGAATTCGAGCAACCCTTGGCTGGTACGGTTCAGACCGCCGCTATAGGAATAAGCGTCGGCGTCGTTCTGCCCAAAGAATTCCAGCTTACGGATATCGACCTTACCGACCAGTGCCGAGACGTCCTGATTGTTTTCGTCGCCCGGTTCGGTTTTAGCCACACAAACCTGACGCAGCTTGGACGGATAGACCTTCACCACCGAGAATTTGGAGATATCGCCGCCGAATTCATCCAGGCGTTTAACAGCCCATGGCGACATATGCCCGGTTAGTTTACGGGTTGGGATACCGTATTTATCTTCCAGCACGGTTCCCATTGTCCCAGGATCGAACAACCCGAGCGGGCTTTCAAAAATAGGACTAAGTTCGTCGCCCGCCTTAAGAACATAGATAGGAAGTTCCTCCATCAGCTCTTTGAGGCGTTCGGCCAGCGACGATTTGCCGCCGCCCACCGGTCCGAGCAAATAAAGGATTTGTTTGCGCTCTTCCAGTCCTTGCGCCGCATGGCGGAAATAGCTGACGATCCGTTCGATGGTCTCTTCAAGCCCGTAAAACGCACTGAACTTGGGATACATCTTGATCGTACGGTTCATGAAGATCTTGCCCATACGCTCATCGTGCGATGTATCAACGATCTTCGGCTCACCGATCGCCATAAGCATACGTTCGGCCGCTGAAGCGTAGAACATAGGGTCTTCGCGGCAGCTTTCCAGATACTGTTTTAGGCCAAGCTGAACATGCTTGTGCTGTCCATAGGCTTCCGTGTAAAGGTCGAAAATCTCGTTATTTGGTTTCATCCTACCACTCGATCTTTTGCAACTTTCACTCGATAAGCGAACCGCTGGCGCCTGCGTCAAGCTGTTCTCGCTTTCAAGACATTTTAAGATGCTCGCCCCATTGATTGTACGTCATCCTGACGCCGGGGGCGAACTTTTCTTCATCTAACTAAGGGATACCCCTGCGCACAGACAGTATAACACATTATACACTTGCTGGGAATTTGCTGTTTCATTTCAGAGCATAAACCTTAAATTGGAGCATTAGCATGAACTCAGCCTGAATAATCCTTTCCCCTCTCGGTAAAGTGATTATTTGCTCAGTTAACAACGCTGTAGACATAACCCCCAACTGCAACAAAAGCGTGCGCAATTCCCCTTACATCCCTTTATAAGTGTATCGCATGGCGGCAGGTTCATCGTCAACGGGATTGGCTGAGGGATAGGTAGTGAGGTTAACGCATATTCCACATACCATATGTTGTGCTTCTGTCGGCGAGCTGCCGCCGCTGCTTCCTTCGGAGCGGCTCAAACGAAAAACCGTGAAACGCTGTCAGGTACATCTTTAACCGCGTCATGGATGCTCTATAGTCGCGGTCATGAAAAATTCTCTAGCATCTGATTCCGTCGCCAATTTGCGGCCCGTGCAAGCAGGCGATCACGTCTACTTGATCGACGGCTCCACATTCATTTTCCGCGCCTATTTCGCCATGTTCAAGGCTGCGCAGGCGCGTGGGCGCTCGTTCACCCGCTCGGATGGCACTCCGGTTGGCGCGGTCATGGCGTTCTGCAACATGCTGTGGAAGATCGTGCGCGAGGGGATAGACGGCGCTGATGCCCGCCCCACGCATCTGGCTGTGGTGTTCGACCCAAAGGGCGGCACGTTCCGCAACGAGATTTACCCAGAATATAAAGCCAATCGTGATGAGCCGCCGGAAGAGCTGGTGCCGCAATTTCCGCTTATCCGCGATGCGGTGCGCGCATTCGGCATGATCCCGCTGGAGCAGGTGGGGTTCGAGGCTGACGACCTCATCGCCACCTATGCACGCCAGGCGGCGGAAGCAGGCGCGGATGTCACCATTATTTCTGGCGACAAAGATTTGATGCAGGTCGTGGGGCCGAAAGTCGCCATGTACGATCCGATGCCAGGCAACGAACGCCGCATTGGCCACGACGAAGTGGTGGCGAAATTCGGCGTCGGACCAGAAGGCGTGGTGGACGTGCAGTCACTCGCAGGCGATTCCACTGACAACGTTCCGGGCGTGCCGGGCATCGGCGTGAAGACGGCGGCGACGCTCATTCAAGAGTTTGGCGATCTGGATACGCTGCTCGCCAACGCCGCCAGCATCAAGCAGAAAGGGCGGCGCGAAAAGCTGTTGCAATTCGCCGATCAAGCGCGCCTCAGCCGCGAACTGGTGCGGCTGAAAAACGACGTGTCGGTTGAAACGCCACTTGCGGCTGTGCCAAGACGCGAACCAGACGCCGGGCCGCTCCTGGCGTTTTTGCAGGAAATGGAGCTGGCCACACTCATAAAGCGTATTGCGTCTGCGCTTGGGGCGGATGTTCCGGCGGCTGATGCTTCGCCCGCCGCTGAGGCTCCATCCACCTCGGGGGAAGCTACCAGCGCCAACGCCAGCGAAGACGCGACACCAGCCGCGCTCGCCACAAAACGCAAAAGCGAGATGCGCAAAATCCCTATCGACGTTGCGGCCTACGAGACCGTCACCACGATGGAACGCTTGAGCGAGTGGATCGCAGGCGCGGTAGAGCAAGGCTATGCCGCCTTTGACACCGAAACCACCGCGCTTGACGCCATGTCGGCCGATCTCGTCGGCTTTTCGCTGGCGCTTGAGCCAGGGCGCGCGTGCTACGTGCCGCTGGCGCACCGGGCGGCAGGCGGCGGGCTCGACCTTGATGGCACGGCGTCAGCGCAAAGCTCTATCCCGTTCGATACCGCAATCGCTGCGCTCAAAGCCTTCGCCGAAGACGAAAGCGTGCTGAAAATCGGTCAGAACCTCAAATACGACATGCTGGTGCTCAAGCGCTATGGTGTCCGACTTGCGCCCATCGACGACACCATGCTGATGTCTTACGTGTTGGATGCCGGGCGAGGCGGTCACGGCATGGATGAGCTGTCAGAGCGACATCTGAGCCATAAGCCCATCGCTTTCAAGGACGTAGCGGGCAGCGGCAAAAAGCAGGTGACGTTCGATCAGGTCAGCGTGGCGCGCGCCACCGAATATGCGGGTGAAGACGCCGACGTTACGCTGCGCCTGTGGCACATCTTAAAGCCCCGACTCGTCGCTGAGGGCATGACCGCTGTCTACGAGCGGCTTGAGCGGCCTCTGGTGGCGGGTCTCGCCGATATGGAGGCGGAGGGCATCAAGATCGCTCCGGCGGTGCTGGCGCGATTGTCGGCGCAATTTGCCGAGGCGTTGAAAGGGCTTGAGGCTGAAATTCACGAGCTTGCGGGCGAACCGTTCAATGTCGCATCGCCTAAGCAATTGTCGGAACTGCTATTCGGTAAGCTCGGCTACCCAGGTGGCAAGAAGACCCCGCAAGGCGCATGGAGCACGCGCGCAACCGTGCTCGACGATCTGGCGGGCAACGAAGACCTCACCGACGATCAGCGCCGCTTACCGCTGAAGCTTTTGGAATGGCGTCAGCTCTCCAAGCTAAAGAACACCTACACTGACGCTCTGCCCACTTTCGTTAACGCCCGCACAGGACGCGTACACACATCTTACGCGATGGCGTCCACCACCACCGGGCGGCTGGCTTCAACCGATCCGAACTTGCAGAATATCCCCGTGCGCACGGCAGGAGGGCGGGAAATCCGCGCCGCGTTCATCGCCGAGCCGGGAAACAAGCTGATTTCCGCCGACTACAGCCAGATCGAGCTGCGGGTGCTGGCGCATATTGCCGACATTCCCGAGCTGAAACGCGCCTTCGCCGATGGTCTCGACATCCACGCCATGACGGCGTCAGAGATGTTCGGCGTACCGATTGAAGGCATGCCGGGCGAAGTGCGCCGCCGCGCCAAGGCGATCAATTTCGGCATCATCTACGGGATTTCGGCGTTTGGCCTGGCGCAGAACCTTGGCATCTCGCGCACGGAAGCGGCGGCTTATATCGACAAATATTTCCAGCGCTTTCCCGGCATCCGCGACTATATGGACGCGACCAAGGAAGCCGCCCGGCGCGACGGTCATGTGACAACGCTATTTGGGCGGAAAATCCACTACCCTGACATCGCCAGTTCCAACCGCTCCATGCGGGCGTTCTTTGAGCGCGCGGCCATCAACGCGCCGATCCAAGGGACAGCCGCCGACATTATCCGTCGCGCAATGATCCGTATGCCGGAGGCACTCGCAACGGAAGGAGTCAAGGCGCGCATGCTCTTGCAAGTTCACGACGAACTGATATTCGAAGCCGCCGACGCCGAGGTTGACGCCACCATCAAAATCGCTTGCCAAATCATGGAGCGCGCCTGCGAACCGGCTGCCAGTCTCTCAGTGCCGCTAAAGGTGGATGCTCGTGCCGCTGCCAACTGGGACGAAGCGCATTAATGAAGATCCGTGCATACGCGCGAACTCAACCGCCGTTGCAGGGAGAAATATTTACAGCCATAAATCGAAATCCCCGCGAAAGCGGGGATCCAAGCCTCTCATATGTGCTTGCCGTCCAGCCATGAAACTCCACTTGCATGGAGATTTTATAGGAAGGCGTCGCCCGAGGTTTTAAGAAAGTGTGGAGTGCTAAAGAGCCTATGCCGCTTATTACCGCGTGCCACAACGGACATCCATAGCTGGCCCTTCCTTCATCAGCAATTTTGCAGAAGCATTCATCCATTCCTGGCCATTCTTCTGCACTAATTTGATGAGAGCCGCTCGATCTTTGCTCATTCCGGCCAAAAGAAACATAGCCTGGTCTTCGGTAAAGGTCTTTTTAATCTCCCCAACCACGCACTGACATGCTGCTTTGACTTGCGCTTGCGTTTTCCCGTACTTGTGTTGATCGGACATGCACGCGTCCAAAATTCCTTTTGACGTGGCGTCGCTGATATCTGCGCGGGCTGGCGCTGCTAAAGTAGACGCCATGATCGCAGTAAACGCGACGAGACCGATAACTGACTTCGAACGCATACAGTGCTCCTGACAGATGAGGTGAGCGCAAAAGCGATAGCTGGGAATGTAGAAAATGCAGACGATCATGAAGGCAACGCGCTATCGAAAGCTGCGCTGCCTCCAGTATTAATTCATCTACTATTTTCTCTTTGAGCTTGAGAACGTGGCCCGCCAAGCACGGCTAATCCACGACCCAGAATGCTCATGCGGCTGCAAGCCTTTGGACGTCAGAAGCGCGTACGCATCCTTATACCACTTGCTGTTGGGGAAGTTGTGCCCCAGCACGGCAGCGGCTGTCTGCGCTTCGTTCGCGATGCCGAGCGTGTAGTAACACTCAGTCAAACGCATAAGCGCTTCTTCGACGTGCGCGGTCCTCGGATAGTCAGTCACAACCACACGGAACCGGTTGATGGCGGCAAGATGCTCGCCCCGTTTCATATACCAGCGTCCTACATGCATCTCGTGGGCGGCCAGCACGTCACGTGATAAGCGAATGCGCTTTCTCGCTTGCGAAGCATAACGGCTGTTGGGATAGCGATTGACCAGTGTTTCCAGCTCCACCATCGCCTTTTTCGTATCGCTCTGGTCGCGCGACGGATCGTTGATGCGGTCATAATAGGCGTTCGCGATGATGTGCTGAGCAAGCGCGGCTTCTTTGGTGCCCGGATGCAAGGTGAGATAGCGGCGCGCAGCGGCGGTAGCTTCAGGCAGCTTACCGGCTTTTTCATAAGCAACGGCGGACATCAAAATAGATGCGCGCGCTTCCTTTGAGTAAGGGTGCTGACGATCAACTTCCTCAAACTTTGCGGCGGCTTTTGTGTACTCGCTCTTTTTGAGAAGCGTGTCTGCCTCATTATAGAGCACATCTGGCGGCTGCGTATCGACCGCAGCTTTTTTGTCACCGCCGAACATCGACGACGAGCAACCTGCCAAAGTCCCTACTAGTATAAGCAATGCAAGGGGTTTCAATAGATGCCGGACGCTCATTAGCTCCCTCGATTTTGCTAATTAGTTAGGGTGACAGTCCATAGGTAGGACAGCTCAAAAGACCATATCGCGCGTTAACCTTTAACGCGAGTCGCCGCATTGAACAAACAGCGTGATTGTGGTGATTTTTTGCCCCAACTCTATTAAGTGGTAATACTCCAAAAGTAAAACCCGCCCGCTCATGGGGAAGCAGGCGGGTAGATGGAGCCACGCAATTTACTCAACCACGGTTAGGTGCAAAAGCCGGCTGTGCATGCGCGATCCCAACATCGGCATGCCCGCGCTCCCGGTAGTGCGGGACATCTGCCTCGACAACAGCCCAGGCAGTGCGGTCTTCGTACAAAGCTTTGAGAATATTGGTGTTAATGCGATGTCCACCACGGATGGAGCGATAGGCGCCCAGAAGCGGCGCGTCCATAAGAGCTAGATCGCCGATAGCGTCCAGCGTTTTATGGCGGACAAATTCGTTAGCGTAGCGCAGACCTTCAGGGTTGAGGATGCGGTCATCCCCCAGCGCTACGGTGTTTTCCAACGATGAGCCCAGCGCGCGCCCAGCGGCCCAAAGCGCCTTCACGTCTTTCATGAAGCCGAAGGTGCGAGCGCGGGAAATTTCGCGGCGGTAAACGTTGGGGGTAAGATCTATGGTGAGATGCTGGCGGCCAATGAGAGGTGTGGGGAAATCGATGGTTACATCGAAGCGGTTACCGTTATAGGGGCGGAGTTCGGCGAAGCTTTCGCCTTCTTCGATCCGCACCGTTTTCAGTACTTTGACGAAACGGCGTGGCGCATTAAGGACGCATAAGCCCACTTCGTCGATGGCGTCCACAAACTGAGCGGCGCTGCCATCAAGGATCGGCACTTCGTTGCCATCGAGTTCGATTTCAACGTTATCGACCCCCATACCATTCAGCGCTGACATCAGGTGCTCGACCGTCGCGGCCATAGCCCCTTTTCCATCGCCGAGGATGGTGCACAATGTGACATTGGCCACAGAGCGGAAGTCTGCCGAGATGCGAACCATACGGCCATTTCCGTTTTTCACAACGAAATTGCGGCCAGTGTCAGCTTCGGCTGGGTGGAGAATCACAGAAGCCGGAGATGCGCTATGTACACCGATGCCTGACAGAACGACGTCCGTATTGATTGTCGTTTGTCGGCCCCCCGAGAAAGTCTTCATTTGCCGTCTTTCCCCTACGGAATGGACTTGATCCCCATCAACGTCCGTTCCCCCGTTTGGTTACGATGACAATGTTTTGGCGTGGCCACTTGGCCTTAAGATCCCAACTCAGACTTATAAGAGCTTATTATGTGCCGGTTGTTACGCTACGCCTAAACGCCCCACGTCATCGCTGTAACGAGCTGAACTTAATCCGATGGGTTAACGCACGGCAAATCACGCTTTTTTACAATCTGTTACGTTTTGTAAGAATCAGGGCACGCACCGTCCATACACACGCTGTCAAGCAGGCTTTTTACTGCCTGTTGATAACGCATTTGTGTTGGATCTAGCCGTATTCTGGAAAAATTGAACAAAAGGCTCAGTTAAGGGGGCGTTTGAAAAAAGTTGGAATATCAAACGGTTCCTCACCATTTCGACCACGCCCTGTGCCATTTGAGCCACAGGCCGCGTCTGAGTCGCCTTCCCTGCCCGAATCATCACCACCTGCGCCGTGCTGCCCATTGACCTCCAGCGTCGGCGTAAGCTTTGCAGATGGATCAGGATCCTGGTTGCGAGAACGCCCCGTCACCCAATCCAACAGCCCGCCCCGGCGTTTGAAGCCCAGTGACTGCCGCTCGCGAAGCTCAGCTTCATGTTGGGCGAGTTCTGGAAAATCCTTCCCCGTCAGTGGACGGCGCGGCGGACGAATTGGCCGCGTGGGAGGTTGCGGCTCAAAATGAGGCGCCTGTTGCCCCTGAGACTTTCCGCGTCCCCCCGATTGATTGACCATATATTTCGGCGAACGCGGTTCTATGGTGACATTGCCAGCGGCTTGCCAGGTTTCCTGAGAGCCGTCCTGCTGGCCGCCACTGCGCGAAGCCAGTTTATCACGCTCCTGATCTCGTTCTCCCCCCTTTGAGGGGGCGGCGATCCGCTCCACAAGCCGGTTACTGCGCGGTCCGTCGCCTTCCGCCGTTGTATGCGGCGCTTGTCCGGCGTTAATGCCTGTCGCCACCACAGAAACGCGCAACCGCCCCTCAATGGAGTGATCGAAAGTTGCGCCCACAATGATGTTGATATCCGGGTTGGCGTCCGGGTCCACCTCGCGGCGCACGCGGGAAGCGGCTTCTTCCACCTCATAAAGCGTCATATCGAAGCTGCCGGTGATGGAGATCAACAGGCCCTTGGCCCCGCGCATAGAAACTTCATCAAGCAGCGGATTAGAAATGGCGGCCTCAGCAGCGCGCAACGCGCGTTGCTCGCCATCGGCTTCGCCCGTGCCCATAAGCGCGGTGCCCATACTCTGCATCACAACGCGCACGTCGGCGAAATCGAGGTTAATCAGCCCTTCTTTCACCATCAGATCGGTGATGCAGGCCACGCCCGATTTCAGCACATCGTCGGCGCGCTGAAACGCCTCGGCAAAGGTGGTTTTCTCGTTAGCGATGCGGAACAAATTCTGGTTGGGGATAACGATGAGCGTATCCACATATTCTGAAAGCTGAACGATGCCGTCATTGGCGATCCGCATGCGGCGCTGGCCTTCGAACTCGAACGGCTTGGTAACAACGCCCACCGTGAGGATGCCCATTTCCTTGGCCGCGCGCGCAATAACCGCAGCCGCACCCGTGCCGGTGCCGCCACCCATGCCCGCCGTGATGAACAGAAGATGCGCGCCTTCGATATGCGAGCGGATTTCGTCGATAGCCTCTTCCGCCGCCGCAGCGCCGATTTCCGGCTTCGAGCCTGCGCCCAGTCCTTCAGTGATGGTGACGCCCATTTGAATGCGGCACCCCGCCGCTGACATCGACAGCGCCTGCGCATCGGTATTGGCGGCGATAAACTCCACACCTTCCAGCCCATACTGGATCATGTTGTTGACGGCGTTGCCGCCTGCTCCGCCACAGCCAACGACGATGATACGCGGCCGCAACTCCGTCAGCGCCGGAAGTTTCAGGTTGATGCTCATGGCAGCCTCGTTCTCACCTTTAGCTGGTCGCGCGGCCTCGTTCCTCGCGACAGTTGTTCTTTGACACAATGAAGCGGCTTTGGGAATGTGTCAGCACGCTAAAAACTTTCCCGCAGCCACTGGCCTACACGCGCCAGATACCCTTGACTCGTTGCAATGATCTCTGGGGCCACACCGGCATCCATCGTCAGATCGTCTTCCAGCAAATGGATCAGCAACCCCACCGGCGCCGCAAACGCTGGCCCTGCCTCTGGCCTTGGCAACCCCGCCACCGGACGCGGACGCCCCAAACGTGGTTGCTTCCTGAAAATCTGCCCAGCCAGTTCCACTGCGCCCATAAGCTCACTCGCACCGCCCGTCAAGACTAGCCTTTGCCCAGACATAGGCTCCATACCGCTAGCGCGCAAGCGGTCGCGCACTTCAACAAACGTCTGTTCGAGCCGCGCGCGTGCTATGTCCGACAGCTCCGCCTTCGAAATATGGCGCGCAACAACCTCTGCTTCGAGATCGTCATCATGCTCCGCAATTACTGGTTCGCACACATCTTCCGGTGCCACAAGAGCTGATGCAAAGAGCGTTTTCAACCGTTCCGCTTCAATCAGCGGCATCGAAAAAGCATGCGCGATATCGTTCGTGATATGATTGCCACCAATATCCACCGAATCGCAATAGACGAAACTCCCCTGTGAAAATACGGATATCCCCGTTGATCCGGCCCCCATATCCAGACAGATGACGCCGTTTTGCATCTCGCTTTCGCTCAGAACAGCCATGCCGCTTGCGTAAGCCGAAGCCCCCACCCCCGCAACCGATAAATGACTGCGCTGAATGCAGTGTTTCAAATTTTTCAGCACTAAGCCATTCACCGAAACGGCGTGCACATCCACTTTGAGCGTGTCGCCAATCATGCCGAGCGGATCGGTGATGCCGGTTTCATACCCCAGCGTATAGCCGAACGGCACAGCGTGCAGCACTGTCTTGCCTAAGCGCGAACCATATTCGCGCGCCGCACGCATGACGCGATCCATATCGCGTGAGGTAACAGAACCGCCCGGCAAATCGACATTGGCGGTGAAGCTCTGGCTGGAGAGCGGTCCGAACCCGGTTGTGACATAGACTTCGTTCACGGTCACATCGGCGGCGCGTTCAGCCTTGGCCACCACGTTGCGGATGGTGCGTTCAGCGGGCTCCATTTCGGAAATGCGGCCAGAGGTGATACCGCGCGAAAGCTGATATCCATATCCGATAACCCGGATGCGAGACGTAAGCGCGGGCGCCTCCCGACCGCGACGCAACGGCAAGAGACGTGCAACAAGACAGCACATTTTGCGTGTCCCGACGTCAAGAACGACGGCGACACGTTCGTGATTAGAATATTTGCGTGTCTTCGTTCGCAAGTTCTGTCCCCGACTTATCTTATTTTACATTTCGTTGCTTCGGGCCTCTTTGGCTTTGGCAAGACCGGTTATGAACTTCTTGCGTGCGCTTTCAGAATTATCCCGCAAACGCACAGTGAATTGTGTTGGCACGCGGAAATCTATCTCCGCAATTTCGTATAACGTGGCCTTTTTACTGTTGGCCATGGCGTCCAAATCCATCAGCGCTTGCGAAATCTTCACCGCAGGGAGCTTTGCGCGCATCCCTGTGTCAAAAATGATGTCCCAGCGGCGTTTGGCGATCCGCTCAATGCTGGCGACACGCCGATACAGCTTCGGAAACTTTCGCAATCTGGCGATGATATACCGCGCGGGCCTTGCCGCCCATGCGCCAGACACCACGGGCAACCCTCTGAATTTCTCGGCTTTGACCTCGGCGAGGATCTTGCCTTCAGCATCGATAGCGACCGTATGCTTCTCGTCGCGCCATAACGCGAAGGGGCGCTTTTCCTCCAATTCGACAAACAACGTAGATGGCAGAAAGCGCGTTACGCGCGCCTCGCGTACCCATGGAATGTTTTTCAGACGTTTGCGGGCGGCGGCCGTATCAAAAGCAAGAATGGACACGCCGCGCCGCGTTCCGAGCGCCGCGGTGACTTCCGCTTTCGTTAGGTTGACCTTTCCGTCCACTGTCACCGTTTTCACCTCAAGCCCGGCGGCTACCGCGAGATCGTTAGCCGCAGTGGAAATCGATTGCCAAACGCTGCGCCATTGCCCCGTATGGGACAGGCCAAACGCCGAAATCAACACATAGGTCACTACGCAGGAGACAAAACCGATCTTTGAAGCCACATCGGCGTGGGCTTGCCACCACCGGAAAAAAGCCACATCAGATGGAGCGGCAGCATTTGCTGATCGGACCCTAGACCAGAAAAAGTACTGCACTGAAGAAGGATTAGCATATTGTTCTTCAGAGCCGTCATTTATAAATGAAGTACTGGTGTTTATCGCCGATTGCAAGACGCGTCCTCCACAATCCTGCTAATGCTATTAACGAATATTAACCGACTGTGTCTTGCGCGCGCCGGTTGCAGCATCCGTCATTTCCGCGCGCGGACGGCTTGCTCCAACCCGTATTGGCTTAAGACTCTGTCGTGCTTGAACGAACAGATTCACTACCAAGTGGTAAAGATTCGATGAAAATTATGCGCCAAGATGTGTTGGTGATCACAACTTTATGCCCACCAAAAACAAAACCAGCCGCCGCAATATGTACGGCAGCTGGTTCAGCATTAGATTAGTCGTGCTTTAGGCAGGCGTCTTACTTGCCGCCTTTTTTCTTATCAGCCTCAGCTTTGGCTTTTTTGAAGGCTTCGACCTGTTTCTTACGGATAGCCATCATCATGCGCTTACGCTCTTTCATGTACTGCTTGCTATCAGCAGGCTTACCATCAAGAGTCTTCACGAAGCCGTCCATCGGAACACCCATCGGGACCAGCTTGCCTTCAGGAGACATGAAGCCCACGGTAATCTTCTTGGCGCTCTTCATCTTCTTAACGATGGCAGGCGTGGCTTCAAGTTCTGCATAACAGCCAAGCACCGCGCAGAAGGTGTAATCCAACTTGATAGGCTTATCGTTGTCGAATTTCATCAACACGCCAGGACGCAATTGCATGCCGAGAGGCACCATAACCATCACGACGTTTTTCTGCCCTTCAATCTGACGGAGTGCGACGGACACCAGAACCATGCCGGTCTTCGTATGAATCTGTTCGTGATGCGTCACGCAAACATCGATTTTCTTCTTAGGGTTTTTCGCAGAATGCGCTTTATCGCAGAGCTTGACCCAAAAGTTCTTTGCTTTTTTGCTAGCAGCAGCCTTTTTCCCGTCCGCGGCCAACGTGGGCGTTGCCGCCAGACCGATACCCGCCACCAGCATCAACGCGGCGATACCAGCGCGTGCAATCGCACCCAATTCACCTGTCACTCGCTTTGCATACATTTTTATCGACCTTTCACTTCGCATCGCCATGCGAAATTGCTCTCCAAATCGGCTATCAATCCCCTAAAACGAGCTTCGGGATTGCTTTTGTCCTTGCGTTCCCCCACCCTCAAGGCACAGCAATGAACGCCTCATGGCGTGGAACCACCCAAATACGGCATTCCCATGACAGGTTGCGCTTTAGGTATGTCCTCTTCACAAGCCATGGAAGCATTCACTTCCGGAGGGATTTCCTCACTTGGACGATGCCTTTCATAGCATGACCTTGTCAGAAGGCCATAGGCAAAGGTGCCAGTTAGACACTTTTCGCAGGCGAAAAATGTGCTAATCCAAGCATGTTTGAGCAATGCGGCTTCAACTGATGACGGAACTGTTGCATGAAAACGACTCCGCTCCGCTTTATAATTTTATGTCTGAGTGTATTGCTTTGGTACGCAAGCGCGGCCTCCGACATCTTCGCAGAGCCTTGCAGCGCCGCCGCCGCCCGGGCGCATGCGGGCCTGTCTCAAGGGCCGCGTCATGGCATCGCGATGCATGGCGATCCCAAATACTCAAGCGATTTCACGCATTTCGATTACGTCAATCCGCAAGCGCCAAAAGGCGGCAGACTGGTGATGGGCGCTTCAGGAACGTTTGATAGCCTCAACCAATTCATTCCCAAAGGCGAGCCAGCGCCAGGCGTCCGCGATTATGTTTACGAAAGCCTGCTGGCGCGCGCGAATGACGAACCATTTTCGCTCTACGGGCTCTTGGCTGAGACCGTCGAAGTCCCCGAAGACCGGAGCTGGGTGCTGTTCACCTTGCGTCCGGAAGCGTGTTTTTCGGACGGCACACCCGTCACAGTGGATGACGTGATTTTCTCGCTCGAACTCTTGCGCGATAAAGGCATCCCCACGACGCATCGCAGCTATTACTCCAAGGTGGAGCGCATGGAGCGCATTGGCGAGCATGGCGTAAAGATGTATTTCCGCGCCGATGGCGACCGCGAAATGCCGCTTATCATTGGGCTCATGCCGATCTTACCAAAGCATCTCACCAAACCGGAAGAATTCGAAAAGACTACTCTGAAACCGCTTATTGGCAGCGGTCCCTATACAATTAGCGAAGTGGTCCCCGGCACGCGTATCACCTTCAAGCGCAACCCCGATTACTGGGGGCGCAATCTGCCGGTCAATCGCGGCCTCTATAATTTCGATGAAATCCGCTACGACTTCTTCCGCGACCAGACCGCCATGTTCGAGGCCTTCAAGAAAGGACATATTCATGTCATGACCGAAGACGACGCCGGTCAATGGGCCACCGAATATGACTTCCCGGCCATCAAAAGCGGAAAAGTGATAAAAGCTGAGTTTGAAATCGCGCGCCCCGCTGGCATGCACGCCCTGGTGTTCAACACGCGCCGCCCAATTTTCTCAGACATCCGCGTACGCCAGGCGCTAACGCTTTTATTCGACTTCGAATGGCAAAACGCCAACCTGTTTCGCAATCTTTACAAGCGCACACAGAGCTTTTTTGAACGCTCGGAGCTGTCCTCCGCCGGCCGCCCGGCCGATGAGCGCGAACGCACGCTTTTGGCGCCGTTCCCGGACGCGGTCACGCCGGAAATCATGGCGGGCACGTTCCACCAGCCTGTCAGTGATGGCTCCGGCCGCGACCGCAGCAACCGACGGAAAGCATTGCGACTTTTGCAAGCGGCTGGCTACGCTCAGGTTAACGGCAAACTCGTGAACAAAGCGACCGGACAGCCTTTCCGTTTCGAGATGATGGCGAAAACGCGCAATCAGGAGCGTTTGTTCCTCTTGTTTGCGCGCGATCTACGCAATGTGGGCATTGAAGTCCGTGTCCGGCAGGTCGATGACGCGCAATTCCAACGACGGCTCGATAAGTTCGATTTCGACATGATCGACTTCACATGGCGGTCTTCGCTATCGCCGGGGAATGAACAGAACAACCGTTGGTCCATGGCCGCCGCCAAGTTGAACCGCAGCTTCAACTTCCCAGGTGCTAAAGAGCCCGCAATAGACGCTATGATTGCCGCGCTCCTGGCCGCGAAAAGCCGCGAAGACTTCGTCTCGGCGGTGCGCGCTTTGGACCGTGTCTTGCTGAGCGGCGCGTATGTACTGCCGCTTTATCACGCGCCGAAACAATGGGTTGCGCATTGGAACACGCTGGGGCATTCGAAAATCAACCCCGTCGCTGGGATGCAGCTCACCGCGTGGTGGAAGAAGGCAGGCGCAGATGTGAAGGCGGAAGCTAAAACCGCCCCCTCAAG
>JARRLC010000002.1:0-65793 GCA_037387425.1 Alphaproteobacteria bacterium | reverse complement strand
CTCTCACCCGTGCGCATTAGCGAACTCATCCGTGCGCCTCGAAGATAGTGTCTACATTGCCGCCCCATTCCCCATGGTAGCGCTCCAGGAGAATTTCGGCGGATGTAACGCCGCTGGCGGCGATGGTTTCCAACGGCTCCAGATAGCGCGTTTCGCCCTCGCAAGCCGGATCGGTGAGCCCACGCGCGCGCAGTCCATCGCGGGCGATGGCCACCACATCGCGCGCCACATCGCCCAGCGTGCCGCCGCGGAATGGTGTTTTCAGCGCCTGCCGGGGGACTGTGTCACGTAGAGTTTGGCGTTCTTCTGCCGTCCAGTCGCGCACCAGAGCCCACGCGGCTTCCAGCGCTGCGCTGTCGTAGAACAGGCCGGTCCACACGGCGGGCACCGCGCATCTTTTGTCGAGCGGTCCGCTATCCGCGCCGCGCATCTCCAAGTAGCGCTTGAGCCGCACTTCAGGGAAAATTGTCGTGAGATGGTCGGCCCAATCCTCCATGGTGGGGCGTTCGCCTGGCATTTGCGGTAGCCGTCCGTCCATGAAGTCGCGGAACGAAGCGCCGGACGCGTCGATATATTCGCCATCGCGGTGGACGAAATACATTGGCACATCAAGCACGTAATCTGTGTAGCGCTCAAATCCCATGCCGTCTTCGAACGTGAAGGGCAACATGCCGGTGCGTGCGGGGTCTGTGTCGCGCCAGACTTCGCTGCGTAGGCTCAGATAGCCGTTTGGGCGCCCTTCAGTGAATGGCGAATTGGCGAATAAAGCTGTCATTACCGGTTGCAGCGCCAGCCCGACGCGCACCTTTTTCACCATGTCGGCTTCAGATGAAAAATCGAAGTTCGCTTGCACGGTACAGGTGCGGTACATCATGTCGAGGCCGCGCGTACCCACTTTCGGCATATAGCCGCTCATGATTGCGTAGCGGCCTTTTGGCATGCGCGGCGTTTCAGCCAGTGTCCACTTCGGCGAGAAACCGGCGTCGAGAAAGCCGATGCCAAGCGCTTCACCGATAACGGCACTTTCATGCATATGTGCGGTCAGCTCGGCGTGCGTCTCGTGGAGCGTGCGCAACGGCACGCCAGATAGCTCGAATTGTCCGCCGGGCTCCAATGTGATGGTGCCGCGTTTGTCGTTATCCGGATCGCGTAGCGCGATAATCGCGCCATTTTCGCGGATGGGGTGCCACCCAAAGGTTGAGCATAGTTCTTCCAAAAGTGAACCGATGCCCGCTAGGCCGTCATACGGTACGGGGTGGTGACCTGCGGTATAATACGGAAATTGTTCGTGTTCCGTACCGATACGCCAGTCTGTGTAAGGTTTGCAGCCTGCCTCCAGATAGCGGACAAGTTCATCTCGGCTTTCGATAATCTCGTGCGCCGCAATCCCCCCGCCTGGGACCATGGGATCTCCCTGAAACTGCTGGTCGCAGTGTATCGTTGTAGTGCATGTATCTGTCATAGTACCCAGCGTAGTTTTTCCTTTGTTTCATTGTGCCTGTCGCGGAAAAATACTGCAATAGAAAGCATGTATCCAGTTATCAAAATCGAGTGTGTTGACTGACAAAAGCTTGACATTCCGACAGGCGTTAGAACCGGTGCCAGAAAGCATCACGCGTGGAAGAATGCAAGTGCGACTAAAATATCTATGGTGATTGCTATAGGCCGAATCGGCTAGGAATTAACGAGAACTTAAATCAAAGGCGTTGGAGAGCCAGTAAGAGGGGTGTGCCGCATCGCTTCGCCGTTTTGAGGGAAAATGCTACTCGCGAATTCCTTGCCACCTTTGCCGAGGTTCAGCCTGGATAACCTTATTGCGGTTATGCCTGGGCTGCCGATTTTAGCGCGTCTTGCGCTGAACGGGCATGGCTCCGCGCCGCGCGGAAGCCTGGAGAAGGTGCTGGCTGCGCTATATTTCGTTCCGGAGGTGTTTTCCAACGCTTTGGAGCATCTCGTCGGCGAAGGACAGGTCATCGTTTCAAGAAATGGGCACTGCCGCGTCACAGATAATGGACGCGAGCATATTAATGGGTGTCTCGGCAATCTCTTGGCGTGTAATTGGACGGACATAGCGCTTCCCCGGCTGGCGGCTTTGACGCTGGGCATAGACGCGCAAGCTCCATCCGCGCAAAAATACCTCGCCCGGAAAGGCAATTTGGAATGCGCAGCGCTCGCCCGCCTTTACGGCATTAGCGAAGCAGGAGAAATGCCTTCGCGTGCGGATGTTCATGCTGCGTTGTTGCGTGAGTTTGTAACAAGTCGTCTGCCTGAATGCGAATCTGCCTTTATGGAGATTTCCATGCGAGATGCGCTCATTCGCAACGGCATCGCCAAAAGCACGCCTTGCAATCCTCCGCCAGTTGTCATTTCTCTGCGGGATCGGGAGCGCGAAAGTGAGCTTCAAATACCGCGGGGACGGGCGGAAAATCCCGAGCTTGAGGCGTTTGCGACCCTTGTGCGAGATTTGGCGCGCACGTTGCGCACCGATCCGTTTGCGGGGCGCGTCGCCATCGCTCAGGTTTATGATGCGGGGACCGCTCACGATTACGACTTCGGCACGCTTGATGCGTTCAAAAGTAAGGTCGCCGAAGCAGGCCGCGCTGGACTGCTAGACCTTGAGCGTTACGATATCGCTGGCCCCATGGATGACGCCTTACGCGACCGTTCGCGCACCACGTTCGGACGTGACGAACGGCACTTCATCGTCAACGAGTGGATTTAAAAACGAGATTTGAAAGCTTATGTCTCCGCGAAAGCGGGGAAAAAGCCGATTTTTGAGAAGATCGAGGATTAAAACATAAAGTTAGAGCAGCGTTTAGAGGCAATATAAGCGATGCTCTAGTTTAAAAGGACGTATTATATGGACCCGCGCCTTGAGGCATTTAAAAGCCCCGAGTTTTTCCGCGTTTTTGGCGCGGTGGCGTCGCTTGCCGGCGCGGCTGAGGAAGAAGAACTCGACGTTTCCGCCATTGTGCCGACCGCCGATGAAGCGATTGCCACTGTCGTTCAACAGGCGATGACGAAAAACCACGATCCGGCTTCGCGGCTATTGCTCATCAAAGGACAGACCGGCACCGGCAAGACGCATACGCTGTTAACCGCAGTTCGCGGACTTCATCGCCATGCCAATGTGTATGCGACAGTGCTGCCGATGGTCGAGTTCGTTTCTGAAGATCAGTTTGACGCGTGGTTGACCCGCAATATCTTGACGCGCCTTAGCGAGCCCTATCTGACGCCAAAGGGAACTCCCGTGCCGCTCATCCGGCTGGCGAATTCGCTGCTTGATCTGGTGCCGGGGCTGGTCTCCAAGCGGCTGAAAGAAGCCGCGGCCGTGGGCGATGTCTCAGTTAGCGAGACAGAGTTCAAAGGGCTGGTGAGCGGCATCCGCAGCCGTTTAGCGCGCGCGACACGTATTCCGCCTGCTGGCGAGGGGACAATTGCCGCGTTTCTGGGCGTGTTGTTCGGCGAGGATGAGGCGTTCGATTATCTGCGCGGTCTGCCGGTCGACACCACCATCGCAGGTGTGCACATCGTCAATCCGGATAGTCCGCAGTGCCCGCGCTTGCGCCTGGAAGAGCTGGTGAATGTCATTGGTGCGCTTGGCGGCGCATTGTTCATCGCGTTTGACCAGTTGGAGCAAAGCAAGCTGGAAGGTTGGGAGGCGCGGCTTACGCACGCAATTTCGCGCGGTTCGCTGTTGTGTGAGACTTTGTCGAACGTGTCGGTCGCTTTCGCGGTGCTGCCTTCGCTCTACGACAATATCGCGCGCGAAATCGACTCATCCATCCGCGACCGGATTGAACGGCTTGGCGTACAGCCAGTGCGTTTGAAGCCGCTGGCTCGGCGCGAGGTGGAAGCGCTGCTTATGCGGCGTATCAGTCTCTTATATGGCGATAGTGGCGTGCAGCCCAATCCAGATGAGCCGCTCTATCCGTTTCAGGACTGGTTTCTGGATGAACTGACAGGGCAGACATCGCGCTATGTGACAGAATATGTTCAGCAATTCCAGCGCATTCTGGTGGAAAACGGACGTTTGCCCGAGCCGGAAGAGTTTGGCGCAGGCGAACAGCCTCAGAACGGCGCTGGCGGTGGTGACACTGCTGTGCAAACGGGGCAAGCGGCGGACGTCTACCAGGCCGATGGCGACGCTATGGCGGCGGCAGGCCCCACCATTGATTACGATACCCAGTGGGATCGTTTCTTTGCCCAGCATCCCTATTCGCCCGCTCCGAATGACGGCGCCAAGCAGGCTGATCTTATCGAATGGGCGATAAAGGCGTCTGCGCCCGAAATTGAGGGCATAACGGCTATCCGCACCCGTCGCGATACGCGGGGACGCTCGCAAACATACGTTGTCGGCTTCGATCTGGAAGAAGATGGCGTTGTCGTCGAGCGCCGCGATGTCGCTTTGTGCAATGAGTCGAACCAGGGATCGCAGCTTGCCGATGAAATTCGCGGCGTGCTGGCGGTATGCCGAGATGGTGTGCGTCCGGTGTTGGTAAGGCCGCGCGGTGGACGTTTCCCCAAGGGCGGGCGTTCGGCTGGTCCGCTGCTTGACGCAGCGCAGGCGAACGGGGCGATACTGATCCGCCAGTTCGAGGCGGCAAGCTGGGAGCGCATCCGCGCGCTGAAAGACTTCTTCACCCAGTTCCACGATCAGCCGGGCTTCATTGAGTGGCAGCGGCGCGCGCGTCCGCTAACGCAGGTGGCGTCTCTGTCGGACATACTGCAATTCCCTTATCGCGAGCCTGAAGAATTAAAGCCCGTTGAGAAGGAAACGAAAAAAGCGCCAGCAGCTGCGCCTCCGAAGCCGCGCGTGGCGCGCAAGCCGCCTATCGGTCCGGCGGTGTTCATGGGGCACGAGACCGATGGACAGCCGGTCTACTGGGCGCCTTTCGAGACGGCTCCGCGTTTGCTGAATTTCGGTGTGCTGGTGACAGGGGACTCCGGCTCTGGCAAAACGCAGAGCTTGCGCGTGCTCATTGACGGCGTCAGGGAAATCGGCGCGCCGGTGTGCATTTTCGACTTTAAAAACGACTATGCAGACCGCGAATTCGTGAGCCAGCAGAGTTTGCGCGTGCATGATGTACGCCGTCACGGTATTCCGTTCAATCCGCTGTTTCCGAGCGCCGCCGATGATGGCAAAGCGCAGCCGATTGAGCATATTTTCACCATTACCGGCGTTTTGAAGCGTGTTTTCGGTCTGGGCGACCGGCAGGCGGCCCTGCTGCGCGACGCCATGAAAACCGCGTTCGAACTGCAAGGCGTGGACCCGCAAAAATGGGTGTCGGTGGAAAATTTGCGTGCGCCGAATTTCAACGAGGTTATCGCAATCCTCGAAGAGCAAAAGGAAGCGCGCAACGCCACTGCCATCAGCCTGATAGACCGCGTCTCGCCGTTGTTTGAACTGGGGCTTTTCCCGAGTTCCCGCGATCAGGAAATCCCGTTCGAGACCATGCTGAGCGAGCGGCTGGTGCTTTCGCTGTTTGAGCTGCCAACGGATGAAATCAAGGCCGCGCTGGCCGAGTTGATCATTATCCGCCTGCATGGCTATCTGGTGCGCGGCAATCAGCCGCGGCGGCTCACACGGCTGCTCGTGCTTGATGAAGCGTGGCGCGTGGCCTCGTCGAAGCACCTGGAGAACCTCGCGCGTGAGGGCAGGGCGTTCGGCGTGGGGTTGGCGATTGGCACGCAATATCCGGGCGATCTGCCTGCGGATTTGGCCGGGTCGCTGGCGACGCGCATTTTCCTGAAGAACCAGCAGCCGGACCATAAAAAGGCCGTGGTGCGCGCGGTAACGGGCTCGGCGTCTGGCGTGCAGGCGCAAGAGGTTATGGAGATTTTGGAGCATCAGGAGATGTTCCAGGGCCTTATTCAGAATCAGCAATATTCGCCATATGCGCCGTTCATGATGGTGCCTTATTACGCGCGCCAGGAAGAAGTGGTGCTGCTCGACTCTGAGGCGGAGATTTCTGAAACAGTGCCAGGGGCGCCAGGCACGGGGACGTTGGGGCTATAGGATACATCGTACTTTGACCCGTTTGCGACGCGGCGTTT
The DNA here is from genome assembly GCA_037387425.1 of Alphaproteobacteria bacterium. Taxonomy (GTDB): domain Bacteria; phylum Pseudomonadota; class Alphaproteobacteria; order Rhizobiales; family Rhodomicrobiaceae; genus JARRLC01. Next base: position 59,736 of record JARRLC010000002.1, on the reverse strand, counting down.
TTCGGGTATGTGCGGCATTTTCCACGTCGCTGTGCGGTTTTGCCGCAATATCCATCTGAAAACGTGAGCGCGTGCATTAACCCCGATAGACATGTTCTTTCGCTTTTGATACAAGAAGGAAGTGGAGAAAGAGTGCCGGGTGCAAAAGCGCCCGGCATTTTGTGTCGTTTGTGAACACCGATTATCCTCAAATGGAAGGAGAGAGCGTGCAGGTCCATGTTCGTGATAATAACGTCGATCAGGCGTTAAAAGCCCTGAAAAAGAAGATGCAACGTGAAGGCATCTTCCGGGAAATGAAGCTTCGTAACTACTACGAAAAGCCCTCCGAAAAGCGCGCACGCGAAAAGGCTGAGGCTGTCCGTAGAGCGCGCAAGCTGGCGCGGAAACGGGCGCAGCGCGAAGGCATGGTCGTGGCCAGAGGCGGCAAGCGATAGCCCCGTGTGCCATGCTGCCAGGGGATAAAGTTTAGCCTATTGCAAAACTTTCGAGACGTGAGACCTATTTAAGCCGTATTTATACAGCACCAGATGTATTGAGGCCCTGGGGGGGAATACTCGGTCCTCTTAATCAAGTTTAGATAGCTGTTTCAATATGGCTGGAGCAACGGGTTCGATGGCTTTACGAACAGTCCCGATTGCAGGCGCCAGGGTAATAGCGCTGATATTACTAGGGGCGCTTGCTGGCTGCCAAAGCGGCGAGAAAGCTAGTCAGACGGCGATGCATTCAAAAGTCGCGCTGACTGAGCAAAAGAATAATATTGCTTCGTTATCGGAAGTTATCAAGGCTAATCCGAGAGACGCGAATGCTTTGAATCTGCGTGGAGCCGCTTATGGGCAGGCTGGGCAGTATCAAAAAGCTTTGGCTGATTTCAACGCGGCTATATCTACAAGTCCACGGTATTATCAAGCCTATGCCAATCGCGCTTTGATCTACTCGCGCATGAAGCAACCCAAAAAAGCACTGGCTGATTACAATCAAGCGCTTAGTATTGAGCCTAAGTATACCACAGCGCTTGTTGGTCGTGGTACGATCTACCGTCTGCACAACAATCATCCGGCAGCGGTTGCTGACTTCTCCAAGGCGATTGAAGTACATCCTGACGCGGTCGCATTTTTTAACCGTGGTCTGAGTCGGCAAGCGCTGGGTCGTCATGGTCAGGCGATGGATGATTTTGAGAATACGCTTGGTTTCCGCCCGAATGCGCCCGAAGTTTATCACGCCAAGGGCATCAGTGAGCTTGCCTTGCAGAAGTACGAGAAAGCTTACAATGACTTCTATAAGGCAGCGCGTGGCCGGGCAAACAACTATGAAGCCTGGGCGTTGCGTGGGCGGGCCGCTGAGGGTATGGGGCAAATGAAGGAAGCCGCGCAAGCATATCAGCGCGCGTTGCAAATCAACCCCACTTATCAGCCTGCGCGTGAGGGGTTGGACCGGGTCCGCAGTTAAGGGCTTGTGTCTGGAGAAGTGCCACGGTTGAAAAAATTGGTTTTATAGCTTTCAGTGTTTATAAGCGCTTATCCTACTAGGATAGGCGCTTTTTCTACTTCATTATGTGATGCCCATGATGCAAACCGTTAACGTCATCCGCCACCTTGCTTTCGAAGACTTAGGCGCATTTGAGCCCGTGTTGACGCAGGCGGGATATTCTATTCGCTATCACGATATCGGTGTTGACGATATCAGCGCCCTTAATCCTCACGATGCGGGGCTTTTGGTCGTGCTTGGCGGTCCTATCGGTGCTTACGAGGACGACAAATATCCGTTCCTCAGCGGCGAAATCGAACACTTGGCGGCGCGTCTGGCGGCTGACAAGCCAACAATGGGCATTTGCCTTGGTGCGCAGCTTATGGCTCGTGCGTTGGGCGCGCGCGTTTATCCTGGAGCGGAGAAGGAAATCGGCTTTGCGCCGCTGAACCTTACCAACGCTGGACGCGCTTCATGTCTTGGCGTGTTTGAAAGCGAGCCGGTGTTGCATTGGCATGGCGACATATTCGATTTGCCTGATGGCGCTACATGTCTGGCGTCAACGCGCGTTTGTCCGAACCAGGCATTCAGCTATGGTGCGAATGCGATTGCGTTTCAGTTTCATCCCGAGGCGGGCGGAGCCGGTTTCGAGCGTTGGCTGATCGGGCATACGGCTGAACTGGCACAGGCGGGCAAAGATATCCCGCAGCTTCGCGCCAGTGGCTTGCGCAGCTTAAATAGCGGTTCACGGCTTGGAAGAGCTTTACCGGATTATCCTTCCCTTGCGGGCGGCGGCGTTATGTCGCCAGAGCGCCGCGGGATCAGATGAAAATGCACATGCATGATCTTCTGTCCCGCCACCGCACCAACATTCGCACCGAAATTGAACCCGGCGACGCTGCTATCCAGCTCCATAATGTCGTGGCGGCATTGGTCCGCAAGCTCCAGCATGTTGAACATCTCGTCTCGTGTCAGCTCAAACGGCGTTTCCACACAACGCCGGGAAATGATCAGCGTGTGCAGCTTGGTCACTGGGAACTTATCGCGCACAGCAATGCAATGCTGATTTTCAGCGATGATGTCCAGTTGCTTGTGGTTGCAGAAAATGCAGCTCATATGCCCTCTCTTTTTGCGAATTTACACATTTGATTTCGCATAGGGGAATGTTTTTGGAACATCAAGCCAATTCCTTCTGAACCTTTTTGAGCATTTTAGAGACTAACAGATGTGTTTCGTCTTCTGCGAAAGAGGTTCGAAATGTTGTTCAGGAGGAGAAGATGTTTAGTTTTTCTATAATCCATTACAGGTTCAACATTAAGCAGCTTGATGTATTGATTGTCAGCTTGCTGCTCAGTCTTTTGGCAAGCGTAGCCATCATCCAAACAGCCGATGCGGCATCGCATGCAAAGAAACCGCAGTTTACGCAGAATAATTTCATAGATCAAAAGGAGTTCACCAAGATATCGTCAAAGAAAAAATATGGGATATATAAAACAATAAAAAGGAAATCTAAAGCGTATAAACGTAGAAGTAGTAAATCTCATAAATTTTACATGAATCGCAATAATAAGAAATCATCCTATCGGCGTTATCACATGAGAAGGCGTATCGTTAGACCTGGGAAGTATCAGAGGAGACGTGCATATAAACGGCGCTCTGTCTCAAGATACAGAAAATACAGAAGATATAGCCATCCTCGTTTCCGGCAACGTCCTTGGCGGCGCCCTCATCCGCGTCCTCGGCCTCACCGAAAGGGAGAATATACGCCAGATAACGGCACACCTGACATTACTGGCTATGTTCGTCGGCAAGTGGTGAACTGCCAATCCGAAGAAATAACGGGCAGCTCCTATACGCCACATGATTATGCCGCAGCTTGTGCGACTGTCGATAACGCGTGGAGGATTAGGATGTCCCAGCGGCCAGGTTGCAGGCTTGCCAATCTCCTCAATACACGCAGATGGAGGGGGACTAGGACTAAGCTTGATCGACGTACTGGGCGAAGGGTAGAGTTAAGTGCTTGGTTTTGCAAGAAAACCTACCGCGTATGTTGCGGAGGGATCATGAGAGCGCCATCACCATACGGCCGTTAGCTAGTCTCAGTTAAGCGAGAAAATATGTAAATTTAGTATATCCCCGCCTGCACGGGGATATACTTGCGTGTATAATATGCTAATCTGCGCGAACCGCCGAAAACTTATTTCGGGTCAAGCTCACCGGAAGCATAACGCTTAGCCATCTCTTCAATCGGGATGACCTTGATCTTCGAGCCATTGCCCGCCGTGCCAAACGCTTCATAACGATCGACACAGACTTTCTGCATGGCTTCAAGCGCTGGCTTCAGATATTTGCGCGGGTCGAATTCGGCTTTCTTCGTGGTCAGCACCTTGCGGATCGCCGCCGTGGAAGCCAAACGCAAATCGGTGTCGATGTTCACCTTGCGCACGCCAAACTTGATGCCGCGCACGATTTCTTCTACCGGCACGCCGTAAGTCTCAGGTATCTCGCCGCCGTTTTCGTTGATGATCGCGAGCAAATCTTGCGGCACTGAAGAAGAACCGTGCATCACCAGGTGGGTGTTCGGGATCTGCTCGTTGATCTTCCCGATAACATCAATGGCCAGAACTTCGCCCGTGGGCTTGCGCGTGAACTTATACGCGCCGTGCGAGGTGCCGATGGCCACAGCGAGCGCGTCCACCTTGGTTTCCTGCACGAACTGACGGGCCTGCACTGGATCGGTCAGCAGTTTGTCGCGCGACAGCGTGCCTTCGAAGCCGTGGCCGTCTTCCTTTTCGCCCTGGCCGGTTTCCAGCGAGCCGAGCACGCCCAATTCGCCTTCCACCGAAACGCCGCCCCAGTGCGCCATCTCAGTGACTTTGCGGGTGATGGTGGCGTTGTATTCATACGATGCGGGCGTCTTGGCGTCGGCTTCCAGCGAGCCGTCCATCATCACCGATTCGAACCCGTAGCGGATGGCGGTAAGGCAGGTGGCTTCGCTGTTGCCGTGGTCCTGGTGCAAACAGATGGGGATAGTTGGGTACTGCGCTTCCAGCCCCTCAACCAGTTTAGCGAGCATCAGATCGCCAGCGTATTTGCGCGCGCCACGGCTCGCCTGGATGATCACCGGCGAGTCGGTCTGCTTAGCGGCCTCCATGATGGCGAGGCCCTGTTCCATGTTGTTGATGTTGTAAGCGGGCACGCCATAACCATGCTCGGCGGCATGGTCAAGGAGCTGTCTCAGTGTAACTCTAGCCATATGCTGTTTCTCCCGAATTTACGTATTCATTTTCAAAGCGGTATTACGCGACGCTTGGCGATTTCGACAATGCCGCAACGCCTGGCAGTTCGCGGCCTTCCAGCCATTCGAGGAAGGCGCCGCCAGCGGTCGAGACATAGGTGAAGCTGTCCGTAACGCCCCCCATGTTGAGAGCTGCCACGGTATCGCCGCCGCCGCCGATGGACACCAGCTCGCCCTCCTTCGTGCGTTTAGCCGCAAGGTCCGCCAGTACGAATGTTCCTGCGCCGAATGGCGAGGTTTCGAAAGCGCCTACTGGGCCATTCCACAACAAAGTTTTGGCGGATTTAATGCGCTCGGCGAAGTCGGCCACAGATTTTGGGCCGATGTCGAGAATCATGCCGTCTTCGGGAATGTCGTTGACATCATGAATGGAGGTTGGCGTGTCGGCTGCGAATTCCTTCGCGACCACGGCGTCGGTAGGCAGCGCAATATGGCAGCCGCTTGCCGCCGCACTTTCCATGATCTGGCCGACAGTATCGGCGAAGTCTGGTTCGCAGAGCGATTTGCCGACGTTGTACCCTTGTGCGTGTAGGAAGGTATTGGCCATGCCGCCGCCGATGAACAGAATATCCACCTTCGGCGCGAGATTGCTCAGAAGCGGAATCTTGGTGGAGACTTTCGCGCCGCCCACGATGGCTGCCACAGGGCGTTCAGGCTGTTCCAGCGCTTTGCTGAGTGCGCTCAGCTCGGCTTGCATTTGCAGGCCCGCGTAAGCCGGGAGCACAAACGCGATGCCGTGTACGGATGCATGCGCGCGGTGCGACACCGAGAATGCGTCGTTGACGTAGATGTCCCCCAGTTTTGCGAGCTGAGCCACGAACTCTGGATCGTCCTTTTCCTCGGCGGCATAGAAACGCAGATTTTCCATCACGGCAATTTCGCCGGACTGCAAGGCGTTGACCGCATCTTCAGCTACTGCCCCTACGCAGTCTTCCACAAAGCGGACCGTCTTGCCGGGGAGCATGCTTCCCAGTTTTTCTGCAACGGGTTTTAGTGTGAATTCTGGCTTTTTCTCACCCTTCGGACGTCCCAGATGCGACAAGATAATAACCTTGGCGCCGCGCGACGTTAGATTTTCCAATGTGGGAATAACCCGTTCGATGCGCGTTGCATCGCTCACCTGTCCTGCGGCCAGCGGTACGTTCATATCTGCCCGGACGATGACGCGTTTGCCTGCAACGTCTGCAGCGTCGATGCCTTTATAGTTCGAGGTAGCGCTTGTCGCCATAAGGATCCTTCCTGTTGTTGAATTCCCGCATTTGAATGGCATTGTCAGCCGCGAGGTTATTGTTCGTTTTTGAGCACGGGGGGCATGTTTAGTTTTTTGTGATTCAAACCATGCGTAAAAAGGTCGCGGTTCGTGCGGATATTAACGCGATTATTGTAGAAATAGCGACTGTAAAAACGTCTATCAAGTCGAATAAATTGTGAAGCTCATGATTTAGGCTCAGCGTTTCCGAAGCGGACGTCCGTATAGTTCCAGACGATGGCCTGTCAATTCAAAGCCAAGTTCGCGCGCAATCTTTTCTTGAAGCTTTTCTATTTCTTCGTTTTTGAACTCAATAACCTTGCCGCTTTCAACATCAATCAAATGATCGTGATGTTCGCTGTCGATATGTTCGTAGCGCGCGCGGCCATCTTTGAAGGAATGCCGGTCGATAATACCGGCGGTTTCAAAAAGCCTTACGGTGCGATAAACAGTGGACAGTGAAATGCGGTTATCGATCTTGTGGGCGCGACGATGAACTTCTTCTACGTCGGGGTGATCGTTTGCAGCCGATAGCACACGGGCAATAACGGCGCGCTGCACCGTCATGCGCATACCTTTTTCGGCGCACAGCATTTCAATTTTCGAAGGCGTTTTCTTATCTTTTGCCATGCTTGGCTTTACAGTTCAGGTGAATCGGACTGTATACAACGATATGTGGCTTCTTGGACGATGTCTAGCCACGAGCTATAGGAAAAACGGTCATATGATCACTTGTTAGGCAATAAAATGGTCGTAGCCGGAATGTTTCAGTGCAAGTGGTGTTCCGTCCGCACATATTATGCATAGCGGACTTTCGTTCTCTATGCGTTGTGTGAGCTTGCCCACACATGTGACAGCTACGCCTGCTGTGCGAGCTTTCGCTTCAAACGCGTTTTCCTCGCCAGCGCGGATGCTCGCCAGGATTTCGTAATCATCGCCGCCAGTTAGGATGGTTTCCATTAGCGCTGGCGCGGCTTCCAGCGCAGTGCGCGCCGGGGAAGAAAGCGGCACACGGGATGCATTAACCTCGCCGGTAACGTCTGACGCTGTGCAAAGGCGGGCGCAATCGATCGCCAGGCCGTCGGAAATATCCATCGCCGCCGTGGCGTGTGTGCGTAAAGCTTCGCGCAAGGCAAGGCGCGGCTCAGGACGCAGATACCGCTGGATGAGATACGCGCGTTCGTGGGCTGAAAGCGGCCAGTTGGCGGCTTCCGGAGTGTTTCCCCGCAGCTTCAACCCTAGCGCCGCATCACCTATTGTACCGCTGACATAAAGGCTTTCACCAGCGCTGGCGCCACTGCGCCGCGGCATTTGTCCGGCTGGCGAGGTTCCAAACGCTGTTATGGCGATGGCGAGCGGGCTGTCTGGAGAAGCTGTGGTATCGCCGCCGCTCAATGCAATGCCGAAATGAGTTTGCGCTTCGCGAAGGCCGCTGGCGAAAGCGGCCAGCCAGCTTTCCGAAGTGCCGCGCGGCAGCATCAACGCCAAGCTGTAGGCGAGTGGCTCGGCGGCTTTGGCCGCCAGATCGGAAACATTCACGGCCAGCGCTTTATAGGCGATATCCGCGGGGGCGTCGCTGGCGAAGAAGTGCACGTCTGCTATGAGCGCATCTGTGGTGATGGCGAGTTCGCAGCCTGGCGGCACAGTCAACGCCGCCACATCGTCGCGCAAAGCGCCAGCGCCGGGGAGATCCTCCGCCAGCGGGCGGAAATATCGTGCGATGATGGCGTCTTCGTTCAATGCTTGTGTGCTATTCGATGGAAGCTCTAACTGTGTGCGGGGCTTTTGACCTCGTCTGGCCGCAACTCCCGCGCGATGGCGTCAAGAATGCCGTTTACCACGGCCGGTTCGTCGCCGCCGAAGAAAGCGTGCGCCACCTCCAAATATTCGTTGATGATGACCTTCGCTGGAACGTCCTGCCGTTTGCTCAGTTCATAAGTGGCCGCCCGCAAAATGGCGCGCAGTATGCTGTCGATCCGCGATAGCCGCCAGCCTTTGGCGAGATGTTGGGATATCAGCGGGTCCACGGTGCGTTGCGCACGCACGACGCCCAGAACAAGGTCTTTGAAGAACTGTTCGTCGGCTTTGTCGTAATATGCGCCGTCTGCTTCGTCGAAGCGATGGCCGGTGAACTGAGTGATAACCGCTGAAGCGTCGAGCTGGGTCAGGTCCATCTGATACAACGCCTGCACAGCAGCTAGACGCGCCGTGCCGCGCATAACTTTCCGACTGCCATCAGGTTTGGGCGCAGCCGGGTTATCGGGGGCGGTAGGCATGGCGTTCCATGAACACATTGATCAGCTCCAAACACGCACGCACAGCGCTTGCTCCTTTATTGCCACCTTCGCGAGAGGCTCGTTTGATGGCTTGCTCCCTATTTTCGACTGTCAAAATACCGTTGCCCACCGGCACGCCATAATTGACGGCGATGTCCATCAGTGCGCGCGCAGATTCCCCTGCCACGATGTCGTAATGCGATGTTTCCCCGCGAATGACACAGCCTAGCGCCACGGCTCCGTGAAAGCGCCAAGTCGGCGGACCATAGGGCGTTTGCCCAGCCCGCACCACGGCTGTCAGCGCTTGCGGAATTTCCAGCGCGCCTGGCACGGTGATGCGCTCGAAGGTGGCGCCAGCTTCTTCAATCGCAGCGATGGCGCCCGCCATCAGTTCATCGGCGATGTCTTTATAGAAAACTCCTTCAATCAGGAGCAGGGATGGGCGAAATTCAGACATTTGTTCTCATCATAGTTATAGCGCCGTATGAGGCTCGCGCGTTATTTCACGGTTTGAATCTAACGCTTCAAATCCCAGGCTTTTGACTTTTACGTTCGATTTTTCCGGAAACGGGTTCCCACTTTCCAGCATTCGCCTCGATTAAGCGAATTGCCAGGGAGTTCAACCGTTATCGAATGGTAACCTACCCGTTCGGTTTTGCATACCGGAAGGGCAGGCTTGAGACGTAATTATCTAATTGCAGCCGATCTTCGGCGCAACTCCTCCAAAATTATTAGGAGTGCTCACTGCTAATGTGCGGGCAATCCGAAAAATGATAGGCGAGTGTTAAGCGATAGCTTCGCTAGATGGCTGGGCCTCACTCGGTATATCCGCGCCGTTTGCGTGACCATTAGCGTTTTCCACTCCAGCGGCGGCGGCGCCTGCCCGGCTGCTAGTGGTGGTGCTGCTGGGATAGCGCCGTCTGCGGCGACGAACGGGCTGCGCGCCTTCCTCTTCAGCGGGAGGTGCGGCCTTCTTTTTCTCTGCAGCGGTGGTCGCAGCGGCTGGAACGGGAACAATATCAGGCTGTTCTTCCGTGCCGGCAGGTTGAATCTGAGGTTGCGGTTGATCGCCTATGGCGTCATTGGCAGCGGCTGGTGCGTCCTGATCTTTAGGAGCGGAAGCGCTGTCCTGCTCTGGCTGCTTAGTGCTTGGCTGCTGCACTTGCGGCTGAGCTTGGTTTTGCGGCTGAGCTTGGCTTTGCGCCTGCGCCGCCATGATGATGCGATTATAATGCTCGGCATGCTGGAGATAGTTCTCCGCCATGACGATATCGCCTATTGAGGAGGCGTCACGGGCCAGCGTCATGTATTTTTCGGCGATTTGTGTAGCAGAGCCGCGGATTTTCACATCCGGACCGTTGGATTCGTACGAGCGAGCCAGCGGGTTCTGCTGTTTGCGACTGCCACCATGGTTACTGTTATTATTATTGCTATTACTACGACCACGGCCACGTCTATTTTGTTGTCCTTGCCTCATGTGCTCCCGTCTATCGTTTCTGCTGTCGCCGCAAGCGCAACGGCACATAATGACGACCGAAAACCAACGCGCTTATAGCCCGTTAGGGTGATTTCTGTTTAGTTATCGATCATTCTGCTAGCTTCTCTAAGAACTAGCGTGGGTTGTCGCACGCAACTACGCCTGCTTCTCGAGAGGGCATTTCACATCGCGACGCTCTTCGCCAAAATTTGAGGCGATAAGCTAATTCCTTGTTTTAGAAATAGTGAAACCGAGCTACGGCAACCGATACCACCAGAGCTAGCGCACAAAAACCTTCATTAAACATGAAGTGCGGCGCTAATGCGTATCCTTGGATGTTCGCCGAATCCGTAATTAAAACCTAACGTGATCACGACGAATTTCCAACTCTTTTTTTGCGCTGGAGCGCATCACTTGAGTGGCTGTCTCTTTACGGCAACCACACGTTCAATTCCAGCTATATCTTTACGGATTGTGCAACTCCCTGGGGTGGCCGTCCAGTTGGAACGGCTCAATAGGTTAAGAATTTCCGCAACTTGTCCTGCTCCACTTTCAAGTAGGAGCCATCCGTTTTGTGCTATCACGGAGCCAGTTGTTTCTATGATGGCGCGGTAGGCATCAAGGCCGGATGGGCCGCCAGTAAGCGCCAGCCGAGGATCATGACTGCGCACTTCCGGGGCCAAAGCGGCGATTTCGCCCTCGCTGATATATGGCGGATTGGACACCACCAAGTCAAACGGCGCGGTTTGTGAGGTGGCCTGTTTGCTCTGCGCGCTCTGGGGGGCAAGCGCGTCCAGCCAGTTGGCGCAGGTAAAAGAGCACCGGTCTGCGACGCCCAGCGCGGCGGCGTTTTTTTGCGCTATAGCCAGTGCATCGGGGGAGCGATCTAGCCCTAAACCCCAAGCGTTCGGCAGCTCAGCCAGCAGCGTGATGAGAATGCAGCCAGATCCGGCGCCGAGATCGAGGATGCGCAAAGGGGCTTGGCTGCGGCCTTCCTCGTGCAAGATTTCCAGTGCGGTTTCAATAAGCGTTTCTGTGTCTGGGCGCGGATCAAGCACGGCGGGGCTGATGGCGAAACGCCGTCCCCAGAATTCGCGATAGCCGAGGATGCGCGACACCGGCTCCCGCGCGAGACGACGCTTGCGGGCATTGTCGATGCGTTCCGCCTCGGTGGCTGAGAGGGCGCGCGCGGGCCTGAGGTGATAGGCTTCAAGCGATATCCCGCAAGCGTCCAGCACCAAAAGTCGGGCGTCCAGCTCGGGCGAGGGCAGGGTGTTTGCGCGAAAATCGGCTGTTAGCGCGACGATAGCCTCCTGCGCTGTCCGCGGAATGGCAGCGCTTTTGTCCCTCGTTTCGCTTTCGGCAGCCCTACACATTATGCTACCGCGTCCCCTTCCATGGCCGCCAGTTGCGCCGCCTGATGTTCGGTAATCAGCGGATCAATGAGCTGGTCGAGCGCTTCGCCCTGCATAAGCTGCGGTAAATTGTAAAGCGTGAGGTTGATGCGGTGATCTGTCACACGTCCTTGCGGGAAATTATAGGTGCGGATGCGCGCCGAGCGGTCGCCGGAACCGACCTGCTCTTTGCGTTCAGCAGCGCGCGCGTCGGCGATCTTGGAGCGCTCCATATCGAAAAGCCGGGCGCGTAGCACCTGCATGGCGCGCGCGCGGTTCTGATGCTGCGATTTTTCGCTGGACGTTACCACGATCCCCGTGGGCAAGTGCGTGATGCGTACAGCGGAATCGGTGGTGTTCACATGTTGGCCGCCAGCTCCAGAGGCGCGCATGGTGTCGATGCGGATATCCTCGGAGCGGATTTCAATGTCGATATCTTCGGCTTCGGGCAGCACGGCCACGGTTGCAGCCGAAGTGTGAACGCGTCCGCTGGCCTCGGTTTCCGGCACGCGTTGCACGCGGTGTACGCCGGATTCGTATTTCAGCCGCGCGAACACGCCTTTGCCGCTGAAAGTGGCCACAACTTCCTTGTAACCGCCTTTGCCGCTTTCGCTCGCCGAGAGGATTTGCACTTGCCAGCCGCGTATCGCCGCGTAGCGTTGATACATGCGGAAGAGATCGCCAGCGAACAGCGCGGCTTCTTCGCCGCCAGTGCCAGCGCGCAGTTCCAGGATGGCGCTTTTTTCGTCGGCTGCGTCTCGCGGCAGCAGCGCCAAGCGGATTTCGTGGGTTAGCACGGCGATGTTCTCTTCCACCTGCGGAATTTCATCATTCGCCATTTCCACCATTTCCTTGTCGGCTTGCGCGTCGGAGGTGATGCTGTGCAGGTCTTCTAGTTCGTTTTCCGCCTCGCGCAGGCGTCGGATAAGCGCGACAACTGGGTCAAGCTCGGCGAACTCTTTGGAAAGCTTGACGAATGTTTCCTGGTCAGGGCTACCGGCTAGCACGGTTTGGACCGTTTCCCAGTGCGCGGTTAGTTGATCGAGTTTTTCTTTTGGTAAAGTCGTCATGATGCGGAACTCAAAATAAAGGGGCGGAGCGCTGTGGCTCTGCATATCTCCATATAAGGGAAAGCGCAGCGCTTGCCGCCAACGGAAAGATCGGTGGCTATATGATTCGGCAAGGGCCGCTATACGGGCACGTCGTTCGCGCGGGCGAATTCAATGAGGCGCTGACGGATGTTGAGGCAGCCCTGATCCACCAGATCGAGAAGGAAGTCTTGAATATCCGTTGCGCTCAGCCCCAGGATCATGGTTTTCACGGGACCGACAGATGCAGGCGCCATGGAAATCGAACGGTAGCCGAGGCCGATCAGCGCCATGGCTTCCAGCGGTCTGCCCGCCATCTCGCCGCAAAGCGTGAGGGGGACTTTATGCCTTTCCGCCGCAACAACGATTTGCCTCAGTGCGCGTAGCGCCGTGGGAGACAGCACATCGAAACGTGACGCCACGCGGGTGTTGTTCCGGTCGGCGGCGAAGATGAATTGCAGCAGATCGTTGCTGCCAACGGAGGCGAAATCCACTTGGCAGAAGAGTTCGTCAAGCTGCCAGAGCAGCGCCGGGATTTCGACCATAGCGCCCAGCGCGATCTTTGATGGGCCTTGCTGCGAATGTCTTCTGAGATGCGCCAAGTCTTTTTCGATGAGCTGACGGGCCTTAACAAACTCAGATACCTCGGTAAGGAAAGGCAGCATCAGCCGCAATTCGCGTCCTGCCGAGGCGTGCAGCAAGGCGCGCGCTTGCGTGCGGAACAGCGCCTGACGGTCAAGCGCGATACGAATGGCGCGCCAGCCAAGGGCAGGGTTTTCTTCCGGCATTTGCTGGAGATAGGGCAAAATTTTATCGCCGCCCACATCCAGCGAGCGGAACACCACCGGCTTGTCGCCCACGCCTTCGATGATCTGGCGGTACATTTCCGTTTGCTGTTTCAGCCGGGGAAACTTGGACGTGACCATGAATTCCAGCTCGGTGCGGAACAAGCCGATACCGTCCGCACCAGATTGCGCGATATGCGGCAGATCGACGAGCAGACCGGCGTTGATGTTCATAGTGATGCGCACGCCATCCTTGGTGACGGCAGGCGTGTGGCGCAGCTTCTCGTATTGCAGTTGCTGGCGGGCGCGGAAGCGGGCTTTGTCCGCGTAGTTGCGGATAAGCTCCAGCGAGGGCCGCAAATGCAGGTTGCCAGCTTCGGAATCGAGCACAGCCGGATCGCCGGGCTCGACTTCTTCCAGCACGTTGCGCACATGGCCCAGCGTCGGGATGCCCAGCGCGTTAGCAACGATCGCCACGTGGCTGGATATGCCGCCTTCAGCCAGGATAAGGCCGCGCACGCGCTTACGGTCATAGTCGAGCAGGTCAGCGGGGCCCATATTGCGGGCGACGAGAATAGCGTCACGCGGCAGGTTTGTTTCAGCCGCGGTTGCGCCACGTCCGGTCAGGAGACGCATCAACCGGTTGGACAGATCGTCAAAATCGTGCAGGCGCTCGCGCCAGAATGGATCAGACTGCCGCATGGTGCGTGCGCGGATGTTGCTTTGCACTTTCTCCACGGCGGCTTCGGCTGTCAGCCCGGCGGAGATGGCCTCATGCATGCGCTTGATCCAGCCCTGATCGTGCGCGAACATCCGGTAGGCTTCGAGCACGTCGCGAGGCTCGCCGCTGCGTGCGACATCGGTTTCGGAAAGCATGGTGTCCACGCTCTCGCGCAGGCGTTGCAAAGAGGCGTCGAGGCGTTTTTGCTCTTGCGCAGGATCTTCAGCGAACAGTTTTGGCACGCTTACGCGCGGTTCGTGCAATACGACGTGGCCGAGCGCTATGCCTTCCGACAGGATATGCCCCTGAAGTGTGACGCTTTGTCCGCGTTTGTTCTCGCCTGCTGGTACGTTCAGCCCTTCAATCAGGCCTGTTCCCATCACCTCGGCCATAACCATGGCGGTGGTTTGCAGCGCTTCGACTTCTTCGTCGGAGTAGGAACGCGATGTCGCGTTTTGCACTGTCAGAACGCCCAGGGTACGTCCAGCGCGCACAATGGGCACGCCCAGGAACGATTTATAGCTTTCTTCACCGGTTTCCGGGCGGTAGGAGAACGCGGGATGCGACTGCGCATCGGGAAGATTTACGGGCTCGCCTGAATGGGCGACCAAGCCCACCAGACCTTCACCTATTTTCAGATGCGTACTGTGGATGGCTTCTTTGCGCAATCCGATCGTTGCCGCCAATTCCAGCGAGCCATCGGTTTTGCGGACATAGATAGAGCACACCTCGGCGACCATATTCGCCGCGATCAAACTCACAATACGATCCAGCCGCGCCTCAACATCGTCACCCTTAGATTGACGAGTGCTAGGTCGGGCCATGATCTCGCGGAGCTGCTTTAGCAGCACTCGTGGCGCGTTCGACGTCCAGGGCATACGCCCAGTCCCTCCTGTTCCCGCGATAAGCGGGCGACCGTCACCGTGAAATGGTTTCGAGTTAACCATGGAACTCGCTGGTGTTAGCTAGCATCTAATCCGTACAACGAATGCAGCGTTCTTACTGCAAGTTCCGCATATGCAGAATCTATCAGAATACTGATCTTAATTTCCGAGGTCGTTATCGCCTCGATATTTATTCCTTTCTCGGCGAGAGCTTGGAACATTTGTGCCGCTACGCCAGCATGACTACGCATTCCTACACCAATTACGGATACTTTTACAACATCTGTTGATCCGCGAATATCTGAACAGCCGATTTGTTCTTTCGTTTCGTCGAGCACATGCATCGTGCGGTTCAGATCGTTCGCTGGCACGGTAAAGGTAAGATCTGTGAAACGCTCGTCATCTGAGACGTTTTGCACGATCATATCAACGTTAATATTGGCCTCTGCCAGTGGACCGAACACCCGCGCGGCTACCCCTGGCTTATCTTGTACCTGCAAAAGTGTGACTTTTGCCTCGTCTTTGGCATACGCAATGCCACTTACAACCCGCTTTTCCAAAATCTCTTCCTCATCACAGACAAGTGATCCGGGCGCCAGAGTACCTAGTTTAAACGGTTCACAAGCTTCAGGCGCGTCGAAAGACGAACGCACTTGCACGGGCACACCGTACAGCATAGCGAGTTCTACAGAACGCGTCTGAAGGACTTTTGCGCCTTGCGACGCCATTTCCAGCATTTCTTCGTAGGCGACTTTATCGAGGCGCTGCGCCTTCGAGACGATGCGAGGATCGGTCGTATATACGCCATCGACATCAGTATAGATATCGCAGCGGTCAGCGCCAATAGCAGCAGCCACCGCCACCGCGCTGGTATCGGAACCGCCCCGCCCCAGCGTTGTGATACGACCATTTGGGCTTATGCCTTGAAAGCCAGCGATAACCGCTACCTCCCCCTTGCTCAGCCGTCGTTTCAATCCCTCTCCAGGGATTTCGGCGATCCGCGCTACGCTATGTTCATTATCAGTTTTGATGGGCACCTGCCATCCGAGCCAGGAGCGGGCAGGAACTCCCATAGATTGCAATGTGATAGCTAACAGACCAGCGGTGATCTGTTCACCAGAAGCAACCACAATATCATACTCGGCGCTATCATGCATCGCGGCAGCTTGGCGCGCCCACTCAACGAGTTGGTTCGTATGCCCAGCCATGGCGGATACCACGACAGCACAATGATTTCCTGCGTCTGTCTCGCGCTTTACGTGGCGAGCGACATTACGGATACGCTCGATATCGGCAACCGAAGTTCCACCGAACTTCATCACTAGTAGAGCCATGGCTGTTGATCTGGTTTCCTTGCAATTTATCCCTGTAAGGTGTTCATCGCACTGTGTAACAATGTAACCCGCAAAAAAGAACCCAAGCGCTAATCTCTCAGCCCTTGTTATGAAATCCTCAATCTCAAACCATGCTATTTGGCAGACACCCTTGCGTAGCTTATATAGCCAAGTGCGCGTTTTGGGCAAATATGTTGAAAAATGTCCACACCTATTGCACCGAAAGAAACGTCAGCCGGGAGAACGCACTATTATGGAAACTATTGACCAAAATGAGGTTGACCGCTTTCGCGCCATAGCCTCCGAGTGGTGGAATCCCACCGGTAAATTTCGCCCGTTGCACGATCTTAACCCCGCTCGGCTCGAATTCATGCGCGATCAGATCGCCGCGCATTTTGATCGTGACGCCCGCGCGGCCAAGCCTTTCACGGGAATTAGCATTCTTGATGTTGGGTGTGGCGGTGGGCTGATTTCCGAGCCTTTGGCGCGGCTGGGAGCAACGGTGACGGGTGTCGATCCGGGGGAGGAGAATATCGTCGTGGCGCGCGAGCACGCCCAGGCGCAAGGGCTCGATATCGAATATATCGTAGGCACCACTGATGATCTGGCTGCTGCGGGCCGCACTTTTGACTGTGTTAACGCGCTGGAAGTGCTGGAGCATGTGCCAGATATGACCGTCTTCCTGAAAGGGTGCGCGGCGCTTATCGCGCCTGGCGGATTGTTCATTACATCGACGATCAGCCGTACGCTAAAGTCTTTCGCGCTGGCGATTGTGGCGGCGGAATATGTTTTGAACTGGGTGCCTCGCGGTACGCATGAGTGGAGCCGTTTTGCGACGCCTGGCGAGTTGCGCAGTATGATGCGTACAATTGGCATGGAACCGCTTACCGAACGCGGCATGGTCTATAATCCGCTGAAGGGCATTTGGTCATTAAGCGCCGACTGCGATGTGAATTATATGGCGTCAGCGAAAATGCCCGCACATTAATAGAAAGCCCGCGTATTACAATGAGATACGCGGGCAATAAGTGGGGAGCGTCCGGCGGCGGCGTGGCGCCGTTAGCGGTAATAGCGGCCACGTGACGAATAACGCCGGGGGCCATGCCACGTAGGCGTTAGATCCTGCTGCGTCAACGTGTTCTGCGACGAGTTTCGCAGCAAGCTTGACGTGGACGGTATATCGGCGCTGCTCAGATTGTCGCCCTTGCTTTGGCGCTGAGGCCGGGGCCGCTGGAAGTCTTGCGGGTAATTGTCTGTAAACGGGTCATCAGACTGCAAGCTCCGCACATCGCCGCCAATGCCTGCGTTTATGAGCGTTTCTTCGATCATATCGGTGGTGGTCAGCAGCTTCTGATAGAGGCCGGTGAAGAACTCGGTCGTCTTCTCGCACAACTCAGCGTTGCGGTCGCAGAAGTGGCTAACATCTGAAACAGAACGCTGCGCAGTGTTG
Organism: Alphaproteobacteria bacterium; assembly: GCA_037387425.1. Classification (GTDB taxonomy): domain Bacteria; phylum Pseudomonadota; class Alphaproteobacteria; order Rhizobiales; family Rhodomicrobiaceae; genus JARRLC01. The sequence continues at coordinate 42,316 of JARRLC010000002.1, read as the reverse complement.
TAGAAGTTCATCTTCTCCTGTGTGTTGCTTGGCAACAGAATAAGGATAAGTAACGTCCAAAAAGCGACTTTCACGAAGAACATGGTTCCGCCCTACGCTGATCTTATACAACTGTGGTTCAATATCAGGCTTGATCCACTATGGTAGCTTTTTAGCAGTGCAACTCTAAATTGCAGTCAAATCAATGGCGAATTTTTTTCTAAAAATGTGCAGCCACCAAACGCTTGATTTGCATTGCGTTTGTAAGGATTTGGGGCAGTGAATGCTAGTAGTTCCGAGTTCTTTTTTTACCCTATGAACATGACACCGTTTCGCTTGCGATTGTCCGTAGCTGCGTTTTTGGCTCTCGCCGCCGCGATAACAGCCAATGCGCTATATATGCAAGAAGCCCCCCGCCAGTTGGCGCATGCTGGAGACAGTTCGGATGGGGGCACTAATGGCGCGTCCGCGACGGCTGCATTGCCAGAGGCGGAAGCTGAGACAGAGTCTGAAGCGGAGACGAAGCCCACCACGCCAGATAGCGAGACGCCCGAAACTGAAACCGCAACAGCGCCTTCCAGCGAGGACGCCAGCAAACCAGCGGCGAAAAAGCCGGAGGACGCCACGCCTCCTCCCCCCAGCGCGCTTGTGAAGAACATCCAACGCGAACTTACCGAGCGCGGATATTTCTCTGGCGAGCAAGACGGCGTGTTAACGCGCGATTGCCGCGCGGCGATTCTGGCTTACGAGTTCGATGAAAACATGCCGCTGTCCGGTGAGGCGTCGGAAGCTGTGCTGAAGGCGTTGATATTCGCGCGTGCGGCTGGCGATAATTCGGGACCGGGCGCAGCAGAGCGTTTTGAAAGCCGCAAAACGCTTGTCAGCCAGGTGCAGCAGATGCTTGCGAAATATGGTTATACCTCCGGACCGGTGAATGGCACGCTCGACGATAAAACGCGCGATGCTATCAAGCGGTTTGAAAACGACCGGCATTTGGAAGCCGCAGGCCATCTGAGCAAACGCGTGCTATTGGAAATGGTGATCGTGGCCGGGCGACCTTTTCCCGGCAACAGCTAAAATCATAAATTATTTGGTATTCGTGGGGATGATCGATTGCGCTTGAAGGCTTCCATCTGGGTTAGCGCCTATGTCCGTAGGCTGAACGCGATGCCGCCCGTGGCCGCTGTTGTGGCGCGTCGTGGCGATGAAGATGCGGGCGCGATATTCATCAAGATCAATACGCTGGACGGATATGCACGCGTGTGGCGTCCTGCGCCTACCGGGCTGGATACGGCGAGCGACGAGCGCACCTGGATGGATGCGTTTCCTGGCAAGCGCATCTCGGATGCTGATGCCGAAGGATATCTAGTGCGTCAGGCGGATTTTGATGACGATATGTGGGTGGTCGAGGTCGAGGACCGGGAAGGCAGGCATTTTCTCGACGCTCACCTGTTGCAGGAAAATATCTGAGCTGTCGTGTCAGGATGTGCTTAGATGCGTTTTGACATAATCAGAGATATCAATTTTGGTATAAGGATTTTCACGTAAATAATTGCGGCATTTTCCGGGCAGCTTAACTGTTTCTTAGCCGTCGTGGGCTTTAATGGATCTCGAACGGATGAGCACCCCGATACTTCGGCTGCCGGGGAGTTCCGGACAAATCCCACAATTGGACTGCTACACATGAGCACCATCGTCGATTTCCGCCTGTGGCGGGATGCGGCGTGCATTGCGCGCCCACCCATGCCTGAAGACAAGAGTATGCATCCGGCGATGACTGAAGGGAGTGCGGATATTATCCTGTTCCCGCGCGTGAAGCGGCGTGTTCTGAAAAAGCAGGGGTTGCGGAAGGCGTTGAAACGGCGTTTTACGTTGCGTGCCTGAAGCTTAGCTTTACTTAGCGAGCGGGAAGCGGTGATCGGTCGATTACTGCGCTATTCCGCCTCGACGTTATTAAGAGCTTCAATATATTCCTTATATTTCTTATCGACGACCATGATATGGTTGGTGAGCCAGTTTTTAAGAAGAAATACCGTGTCAATTGTTAGGCGAAAGTTGCTTTTTTCTTTTAAGCGGGAGTCTAATAGCTCTATTTTTCGGATGAGGGCGTTATGCTTTTCTCTATGTGATTCAAATAAAGGATATTTAATGTGAAGCATATACATCTCTTCATGCGTAAGGTGCATGATGGTGTATTCAAGCATGCGTCCAATGATGGTTTGCATCACTTCAGCATTGGCGTTCGTTTTTAGGGCGTCATGTATCTCATTGAGAATACCGAGCCATTTTTTGTGCTCTTCGTCCATTATCGGGACGCCAACGCTTAGCTCTTCAGTCCACTCAGTATATGGCACGCGAAAAACTCCTGCGCATACGCATATTTAGGTTCTTTCGCAAAGAGCCTATCCGTTGTGGATTGAAATTCTATTGATCGGATATATCAGTCACGCGGAGATGCTGGCGTCATTGCAAACAAAATGCAACGGCATCTGCTTAAATTCTTAGAAAAATTTGATGGTTGGAGTTGTCACTCCTGGGAGCCTTTGAGGACGAAAGGGGATTTCCCCTTCCGTTTACTGATCCTGGAATGAAGTATCTCTGATCACCATGCTACTGGTGTTCATGTGGCTGACAACCATTCCGCGATTAGGCGCCATTTCCGGCAGCGGAACAGCCATGCTCTCACGCCTCCAATGGCGCGGCTGAGTATTTGTAGAGGCCGCGGCAGGTTCGCCATCCCGTTTTGCCGACGATTCGATGTGGATGAATTCTGTCTTCAGAATATCCACTTCGCCTGCATTCATAAGGTTCTTTTGGTCGGGCATGACATCGCCCTCAAGCGCGAGAGCTGTAAATTTGGTTTTTTCCAGAGCGTGCTTGGACATGTCCAAACGGGCCATAAGCATTGGATCGGCCTTATAGGACGAATTTGACACAACGTGTACAACCTTGAAGCCTTCCAATTCCAATTGCGTGAGGAAGAGGTCAAGCGAATCTGCTGTTACCTTTTTCAGGTCGTGGAACAGCACGATGCCACGTTTCATTTTGCGCAGGCGTCCCATGGCAGAGCGGACAAGTTTTTCCGGCGTCATGCCAGGATATGTGTCGCCGGACACGACATCGACTGACCACACGCTGATATTACGCTTGGCGAGGTAGGCGTTTAGCTCTTTTGAGTGGTTCAGGCCAGGGAAGCGGAAAAATGGCGCAACCGGCGTGCCGAGCGCCTGCGAAGTTGCGACAAAGCCTTTTTCAATTTCGACTTTGGCGTCTTCGAAAGGCATTTTGCCTGCATTGCGAGGGTGCGCGAAAGTATGTGTGCCGATGGTATGCCCGCGTCTGGCGATTTCCCTCAGCGTTTTCTTGTGATAGAGCGCCATGCGGCCAACCGTGAAGAACGTAGCCTTTACGCAGTGGCGGTCGAGTGCATCAAGAATGGTCTTGGTGTTGGTCGCGTGAGGGCCGTCGTCGAAGGTGATGACGACTTCTTTGTTGCGTAGAGGTGCTGTCTTTTTGTATTGCAGGCGGCCATAAAACCCGCCGCCTTCAGCATTGATCGCGATGGTTCTGGACAGGCCAGTCGTCCGAGGATCGTCCGCGCAATCTGCAGCTTGCACTGCAACACTGCCGCTGGCGAACAATGCTACGAACGAGATAACTGATAATACGCGCTTCATATGCTGACCTTCCTGCACCCGGACTCCCTCTACCATTTTGATATTCTGCTGTGCAGCGTGGCAGAAACAAGTCATAAATGCCGCAATGCTAAAGTTGCCTGAGAGCTGTTGATTTAGCGCTACAGCTGAGGCCATCAAGATGGCGATCCGAGATGTCATTTAAAATAGCAACATGGAATGTCAATTCTATTACCGTGCGGTCAGAACTTGTAGCGGAATGGATTGATGAAAATCAGCCGGATGTTGTATGTCTCCAAGAATTGAAGTGTCAGGAAACTAAGTTCCCGTATTCGATTTTTGAAGATAAGGGCTACAACACTGCCGTCCATGGGCAGAAAACCTATAATGGGGTGGCCTTATTGTCGAAATGGCCACTTAGTGACATCATCACGGGGCTCCCCACTTTTCCCGATGATGAACAGGCGCGTTATGTTGAAGCCGTGGTTTCGTTGCCTAATGAAGCAATTCGTATCGCATCGATATATTTACCAAATGGCAACCCGGCAGATGGGGTTAAGTATGAATATAAATTATCGTGGATGAAAGCGTTAAAAAGTCATGTTTCATCTCTGCTTTCCTATGAGGAGGCGCTGGTTTTAGCAGGAGATTATAACGTCATCCCCACAGCTCAAGATGTATATGCTCCTCAAGCTTGGGAAGGCGATGCGTTATACAAGTTAGAGACGCGGCGGGTGTTTCACGGCATAATCCATCTAGGGTTGCAAGATGCTTTTCGTGCGTGTGACAATGAGCCGCAGCGATATACATTTTGGGATTATCAGGCAGGGGCTTGGCAGAAAAATAACGGGTTACGAATCGACCATCTCTTGCTTTCGCCAGAGGCAGCGGACCGGCTTGTTAGCACCGGCATCGACAAACACATGCGTGGGAAGGCAAAACCATCCGATCATGTGCCAATCTGGGCTGAATTGCGTTGAAACGCTCGGGGATTAGTGGAATTAAAGTGAATTGCAGAGCAGTAAATAAGAAGACTTAGCGGAATCTTGGAAACGGCTCGTCGTCTTCATTGTCGTCTTCGAAACACTCAGCCAGCGCTTCGGAAAGCTCAAGCACCACTTCATCGGGGATGGTGAAAGCTGGGTCCATAGTCTCCTGGGCCAGCGCGGAGGCTTCCGGAAATTGCACCGTGTCGCAAGACGTGGAAGCGAAAGGCGTGCCTGGCATAGCCGTTGCCGCGTTTTCACCATCGAGCGTGCCCATTATTTCAGCTTCCAGTTCGCTTACCAGCCTCGCTAAGCGATCCATGCTTTTCATTGCGGTGTCCTGGGCGTCACACGCTGTTACGATATCTTCAACCCTATCTCCAACCTGCTGTGCAACGCCTTGGAAAACCCCCGCCGTACGCAAAGCTGTAACCGCTGTTTGTAAATTGGCGGCGGCAGCGCGTATGGCGCGCGTTTCATCGGTGATTTCGTCGGTAAGGCTTTCAAAAGTAAAGCGCGGAACAGGCAGCCATGTTGGCGATCCGCTGCGTTTGCGCGTTTGGGCGATATCTTCGCGTGCGTGCATAATGGCGCCGCGTAGATCCATTAGCGTATCCGCTGGCGCCATGGCGTCAGCGATATGGCCGTTGTCGCGCATAGATCGTTCGAGCTTGCCGATGGCGTCAAGCAACATATGCGTTTCCGCGGAACGGTTGCGTTCCAGATAGGCCGCAAGAAACCAACGGCCGCGGCTGGTTTCGCGGATGGCTTGTTCTATCGCGTCATAGTCTGCAGTGAGTGACGCTATCTGTGGCAAACGTGGTTGCATCGCCGACTTTGCACTTTTTATTCGTTCGGAAAGGGAGTAAGGCTCCGGCTGCGTACTATGAGGGTAATATGTTAGCGATTGGTTTAATTCGTGATGCCTTGCGTAAATGATCTGGCGAGGCAACAGCAGGGAAATGCTTTTACGATACGTCTCGGTGCGTTTTATGTTGCTGTTTTTCTAGTCGGAGGGTGCTATTTAACTCTGCTTCCACTTTGGCTTAAGTGGCGTGGTTTTACACCAGAGCAGATTTCATTATTGTATGCGGCTCCAGCAATACTTCGTCCGCTCTTTGTTCCTTTTGTGATGAGCTTCGCTGATTACTATAAAAAGCCCGCACTTTTTTTGAAAATACTATGTACGCTATCATTTGCATTATGCGTGTTTTTTCCAACCATCGATAGTTTTGTTGTGTTTTTTTCTATCTTCCTGGCTTATGCGCTAGGCTGGGTTACGATCATTCCGCTTACCGAAGCGCTTGCAATATTGGGCGTTAAAGCTGGTCATTGCGATTATGGACGCGTCCGGCTCTGGGGATCGGCGAGCTTCATCGCCATGGCGGTTGGCGGCGGCATGGTCGTTGAAGCATTCGGCGCGCACTCGGTGATCTGGCTGTATATTGGCGCGGTGGGGACTGCTTTTATCGTCTCTCAGTTCTTGCTTGATCCGAAGAGTGGATCATCCGCTACAAAAGATGCAACTTCACCTAAAGAAACTGCCCCTTCCCAAGCGAAAACTATGCGCTTCGCTGATATCCGGCAATTGCTTCGTTCTGTAGAATTCTGGCTGTTACTGGTTGCCGCTGGAGCTATTCAGTCTGCACATGCCGTATATTACGTATTTGGCTCTATCCATTGGAAAGCTATTGGCATTTCGCCCGCGATGATTGGCTTTCTCTGGGCTATTGGGGTTGTAGCTGAGATTGTGCTGTTTATCTTCGCCGGACGTTTAGGTGGTCGTTTTGGAGCTATACAGTTCATCTTTGTGGGGGGCGCCGCCGCGATGCTGCGCTGGGCGTGCACAGCGTTCGATCCGCCGCTTGCCGCGCTTTTCGTGCTGCAATGCCTGCATGGACTGACCTTTGGCGCCACGCATTACGGCGCCATGCAGTTTTTGCGTCAGGCTGTGCCAGAGCGCATTTCACTTACCGCGCAAGGGATCTATGCCGCAGCAACGGGGGGAATCGCCATGGGGCTTATGCAACTCGCCGCCGGACCGCTTTACAGCAAGCTGCATGGCCAGGCTTATCTTGTCATGGTGGCGCTGGGCGTAATTGGCGTTGCCGCTGCATTTGTTCTCATGCAGCGCTGGAAGGATGGCGCATCACTGTTTGAGCAGGGTGCAGGATAATGCCGGAATCCATTGAAGCTGAAAGCATATCCCCGCTTTCTTGCGAAGATATGCTTTCTTCATGGCTCTGTTATTTGTGTGGTCTCAGTCTATAACGGGCAAAGTCGTGCGATATGAACATCGACGGCTTATATCCTTCGATTTCCTTGCGCACCACGTCTCTGTACAGGATATGCGCCAAGGGTATCCATGGCATTTTCCGCTTCAAGATTGCCTGCGCCCGCTGATAAAGCAAGCCACGTTCGCCGTAATAGGCATTCTTTTGGGCGTTGGCCGTAAGTCGCTGATAGTCACTGTCGCACCAGCGAGCGGTATTGCCAGGCACAGGCTTGTCGTTTTCGCAGGTGAGAGGCGCGCGCAAGATGCTGTCCGGATCGGCGTTAATACTCATGAAGTGTATCAGCGCCATCTGGTGTTCGCCGTTATTGATCCGCTTATAGAACTCCGCTGCATCGACCGATTTGATTTCAACCTGCACGCCAATTTCTGCGAGATTTTTACGCACTATTTCGGCGACTTTCTGCGCGGCTTCCGCTCCAGGTTGCCACGATGGCGTAATCAAGAGTTCTGTGGGAAAGCCGCCTTTCTGCCCAGCCTCGGTTAAGAGCTTTTTGGCGGGGCTTGGGTAATACGGGTCGTTCTTCACGGCTTTGTTGAAAGACCACATTGTGGACGGAATGCTTGTCGTCGCGATCTTGGCCTTATCTCCGTACACTTCCTTGACGAGGGCCTCTTTATTGAGCGCTAAGTTTATCGCCCTGCGCACCCGGATATTGTCGAAGGGTTTTTTCTCAGCGTTGAACGTCAGATATTGAATGTTCGACCCAACCCACGAGGTGAGTTGTACGTCGTCGTTGTTCTTGATGGCTTCCAAATCGGCGGGGTTTGGCTGCGACATGATATGGCAGTCGCCTTTTTGCACTTTTTGCCATCTAGCGGAGGGATCGGGCTCAACAATGAAAATGAGATCGTCGATTACTGGTGGCCAGGCCCAGTATTTTGGAAAGACTACGAAATGCAAGCCTTCACCTTTACGGTGTTTGGCCAAGACGAAAGGCCCTGTTCCGACCGGTTCCAGATCGAACTTTTCAGGCGTACCAGCCTTTAGAAGCTGGTCAGCGTATTCTTTTGACTGAATACTAAGATAATCGGTGCCCAGAGTGGCAAGGAAAGGCCCGTTCGGGGAAGTTAATGTCACGCGGACGGTATAATCGTCCACCTTCTCGATCGATTCTATGAGCTTGGCGAACGCGACGTTGTCGAAACCTCCTGGAACCGGAGCATTGTAATACGGATGGTCAGGCTTGGTCAGCCGTTCCAGCGTGAAAATCACATCGTCCGCGTTGAATTGGCGCGTCGGGTGGAAATTGGGCGTGCCGTGCCAATTCGCCCCCTGCCGTAAATGGAAGGTGTACACCTTGCCGCCTTCGGTCATCTGCCAATGCCCGGCAAGGCTGGAAACCGCGCGCGCTCCTGAAGCCTCCATTCTGACCAGCCTATCGTAAATCTGGTGAGTGACCTCGAACGAAGCTGGGGTGAGGCTGGCGGCTGGGCGGAAAGTGTCAGGATCTTCGGCGATGCAATAAACAAGCGTTTTTGCCTTAGCAGCAAAGTTGAAGGAAAAAAGCGCCGCGAGCGCCAGAACAACGGCGGCTAACGATTTCAAAAAACGAGACGGCATAGCGTTCATGGTTTTTCCTGCCTTGTCGGACTATCGGAATGCTGCCCCGGAGATTATCCGCTATAGCGCGCGCGTCAACGTTTTGAAAAGCAGGACAATCTTGCGTTGGTTTGCTGCCTTATCCGAAAGTCTTGCGGCTGTTTCAATATTTGCTGCTGCTGGTTGATATTGAGGCACACTTAAGCCCACGCCCCTTGACTGCACTATATTTCTACCTACATTCAGAAATCAGAATGAATCAGTGAAGCTTGGAGAATTAAATATCGTGTTCTACACGTCGGATATGAAAGGCCGCTATAGCCCTTTGTACTTTCTAGCGGCTCTAGGAGCAGGCGGTCTCGCCGTTAGCTTCTTTATGTACCTCTTGTGGCTGATTCCACATAAAGGCAGCGCAATTGCAACTTTTGCCTCGATTCAAACGGCTTGGGCGACGGGCGATCTCGCTTTGCAGACCATTATCGCGGTAAGCTGCTCCGGCATTGCGTTGTTTGCGTTTTTGCATGTGCGCCTCATCGTTTGGAACGTTCGGCAGTATCTGCAATGGTCGCGCACGCCCGCCTATGAAGCTCTGCGTAAATCGAATGCTGAAACGCAGCTTCTCGTATTGCCTTTGACATTTGCGATGTCCATCAATGTGGGCTTCATTGTAGGGGCGGTTTTCGTGCCGGGGCTTTGGGATATCCGCGAATGGCTGTTCCCGTTTGCGCTGATGGGCTTCGGTTTGGTGGGCGTTTGGGCGATTCGCATCTTCCTTGACTTCATCGCACGCGTTTTCACAGAAGGCGGTTTTGTGCCGGCTAAAGACAGCAGCCTGGGACAGATGATCGTCGTGTTTACCTTTTCAATGGTCGCTGTGGGCTTTTCCGCTGGCGCCGCCATGAGCCACAACCATCTGGTTTCAGCGATTGGCTATATGGGCGCGGTGTTCTTCGCGGCTGCGGCAATTTTGTTCGGTCTCATCAAGCTGGCGCTTGGTTTCCGTATCATGATGGAACATACCGCCGCCGAGGAAACCACACCGACCTTGTGGATTGTCATCCCGATCCTGACCGTGCTTGGCATTACCATTTTCCGTTTGAAGATGGCGCTGGCCCACAATTTCGGCACGCCTTCGACGCCTGCGGAACTCTTCTCGTTCTTAACGATCATTGTTGCGCTTCAGGTGTTCTTCGGACTTCTGGGCTGGGCAGTTATGCGCCGTATCAATTACTTCAAGCGTTGGATTTCCGGACCTGAACGCTCTGCCGGGTCATACACGCTTATCTGTCCTGGCGTGGCGTTGTTCGTATCGGCCAACTTCCTGGTCAACGTTGGTTTCGTGAAGCTTGGGCTGATCGCGCCGTTTTCGATAGGCCATATGGCGGTTTACTTGCCACTCATCATTCTTCAGCTTGTGACGATTCGGGTGTTTTTCCTGCTCAATCGCAAGCTGCTGAAGCAATCGGAGCCGGTTACGACAAAAGCGTCACCTGCTCCGGCGGAGTAAGGGAAAACGAGGCGTATTCGCCAAAGTAGCAGGGCGCATTTGCCCGCGTTGAGAAAAGATATATGGCCGGGGCCTTCGCGCTTTCCGGCCATTTTCATGTTTGCGGCGCTGTTTGTTAGAAACGTGCCCTGTGCTCGGCTTAATGATTGATTTTGCAGCATTTTTATAAGCGCTGGAAGTCTTGCAACTTTTGGAAGAAAATGCTGCGGCGTTTTGCTATAAAGCGGCATGGCAAATGGTTTCCTCAATGCTTTCCGCCTTGCGCGGATCGGCGCAGTTTTGTTCTGGCGCGGTGCGGCGGACGTAATTCCCGAAGATCTCGACATGCCCGCGGCGCGTATGCTGCGGCGTGCTGGCCTCTTGCTGCGCCACTGGAGAGGGGAGAACGGCAAGGCGGTTCGGCTGTCTAATGCGCTGGCCTCTCTGGGGCCGAGCTACATCAAGCTGGGGCAGTTTCTGGCCACCCGTCGTGATATTATCGGCCCGGAATTGGCCAATGACCTTGCCGAGTTGCAAGACCGGTTGCCGCCATTTTCCATGGACGAAGCTAAGCGCGTGATTCGCGAGTCGCTTGGCGCTGAGCCGGATGCGCTGTTTGAAACGCTTAGCGAACCGGTGGCCGCAGCTTCCATCGCGCAAGTGCATCAGGCCACTATTCGTGAGTCAGATGGCCGGGTGCGTAAGGTCGCGGTGAAAATCCTGCGTCCTGGAGTGGATGCGCGTTTCAGGCACGATCTATCCAGTTTCTACTTCGCCGCGCGCAAGATCGAGCGCTGGCACCGGGCTTCGCGGCGGCTGCGTCCTGTGGCGGTTGTCGATACGCTGGCGGAATCGGTGCGTCTGGAAATGGACCTCCGTTTTGAAGCCGCGGCCATTTCGGAGATGACGGAAAACATTAAGAAATCTGGCGACGCCGGCTTCCGTGTACCGAAAGTGGATTGGCAGCGCACCAGCGCCCGTGTGTTAACCACAGAATGGATCGACGCGATTCCCATCGCGGACCTGGACGCCATCAATGCTGCGGGTATTGATCGCGAGGCATTGGGAAACAACGTCATCCGCACATTCTTGCGTCATGCTATGCGCGACGGCTTCTTCCATGCCGATATGCATCAGGGCAATTTGTTCGTCGAGCCGAACGGTATGCTGGTTGCGGTTGATTTCGGCATCATGGGACGGCTGAGCGCTAAGGAACGCCATTTTCTGGCGGAAATACTCTACGGCTTTATCGTGCGCGACTATCAGCGTACCGCGCAGGCGCATATCGATGCGGGGTATGTTCCCTCTTCCCATAGCGTGGAAGCTTTTGCGCAGGCTGTGCGCTCTATCGGCGAACCGTTGGTGGATCGCACCGCCGAGGAAATCCACATGGCGGCGCTTCTGTCGCAATTGTTAGAAATCACCGATCTGTTCGATATGCAAACCCGGCCAGAACTTCTGCTTTTGCAAAAGACTATGGTGGTGGTGGAAGGGGTGGCGCGTTCGCTTGATCCCCGACTGAACATGTGGAATGCGGCCGGACCGGTCGTGAAAGAATGGATGGCCGAGCAGATCGGGCCACGCGCAAAATTTAACGAAGCGCTGGAGGGCTTGGGAGCGTTGGCCGGGCTATTGGCTCAAGCGCCCAAGCTGGCGGAACAGGCTGGCCGCGTAGGCGAAGCGCTGGCGAAAATGGCCGAATCAGGGACGCTACTTGAGACTTCCCTTCCTGCCGGAAAGAACACGACAGAAGCTGAAACGCGCCTGCAAAGCTCGAAACAGACTGCTCTGTGGATTTGCGCCGTCGCTCTTGGCGCCATAGCTATCAAAATGTGGTTTGGTTAAGCGCTTTGTTAGCTCATATCCCCAGCATATTGATGGGGATGCATTATTTCACACTGATAACGACTTGATTTCTGCACAGAGCACAAGTCATGATGCCTGACCTGTGGAAGCGTATCGTAACCGGTGCAGCAAAGTCTCATTGCTTGCATATTTTACAGCGTGTTGGGGCTTCTTGAGTTCAGTCCACGGAAGTGCATACAAATACCACGAAGTTGACATATTGGCTTCGTAACGGGAACCACTGAAGACATCTCTGGGTGATCGGGGGAAAACATGACATCCGTCAATAATATGGGTATGATGCCACGCGAATTTCGTATCGGCGGCGTTCTTGGCTCCACGTTTAATGTGTATATGAAGAACATCGTTCCATACACTGTTGTAGCAGGCGCCGTTTTGCTGCCTGTGTCGATTGTCTTAGCGTTTGCTGTTACGAGTCAGGATCCTGCCAACCCAACAGGCGCTTTTGTTGGTATGGGTCTTGGTGTGCTTTTGAGCATGATATTATCGCCGATTAGCACGGCAGTGATTCTTTACTCAGCTTTCCAGGACATGCGCGGCAAAACCGCTTCATTAGGTGAGGCGATTAGCTGGGCGCTAAACCGTTTTCTGCCGCTTTTGTTCCTAGGTATCGTATATGCTTTAGGCGTTATGGCTGGTTTTATCGCACTTATCATCCCTGGTTATATCTTGATGGTGATGTGGGCTGTTGCTGTTCCGGCCTGCGTGGTGGAAAGCTCCGGTCCAATTGATAGCCTGAGCCGTAGTAGCGAGCTTACCAAAGGTTACCGCTGGCAAATCCTCGGTATTGTGCTGATCTTTGGTGTGCTTAGCGGCCTTATCGGCAATATTGTGCAATCACTGGGCGCGATGGGCGGTGTGGTTTCCCTCATGATCGTTATGATTATCTGGCAGGGAATTAGCCAAGCTTTCTACTCTGTGCTGATGGCTGTTATGTATCACGACCTGCGCACTACCAAAGAAGGCGGCGACGTCAACACCATTGCTTCTGTGTTTGATTGATAGCTTTTGCCAGTATGCGTAAGCTATCGAAGTGGATCTGGGTACAGGCTGCGGCAATTATTGCCGTGGCCTTTACCGTCCAAAAGGTCCTCGCTCAATCAAAAGCTGAGATCGAAAAGGCGGCGGCGGATGTCGTGCGCGCGCAAGGGTTGCAGACCGAGATTATCCCGGCTGCCAAACATACTAATAACTGGAATACTGAAAAATTTCTGGATGTAACTTTTGATTTTCTTCCAGTAACGCTTTTGGATTGGATAATTTATGGTGCAGTTGCAATAGTTATTGCGCTGTTTATCTATACATTTAGGGAATATATCTACCTTCCGGCAATAGCCAGGCGCGGGGTCACCGACTGGAAAGAGGAAGGCAACGAAAACGGTGCAAATGCACCGACCTCAGCCAAAGAAGCAGAAATCACAGCCGATGAACTTGCAAGGAACGGGCATTACGCTGAAGCCATGCATGTTCTGTTGCTGCGGGCGGTTGCTGAGCTGCGCTTGCGACTGAAAGAACACTATGCCGACTCTATGACGAGCCGCGAAATCTTGTGGCGAGCAGGTATCTCCGAGAACGGACGCCAAGCCTTTCAAGACATCGTCTCACGTGTGGAATGGACCTATTTTGGCTCGTATCCAGCGGAAATGAATGATTATCAAGCGTGCCGCGATAACTTTATCCGGTTGATCGGCGGTTTACAGAATGTGGCCCGCGCATGAAAAAAAGGACGGTATCAACATTCTCGCCGGTTGTTCTCTTTGTGTCGGTAGCGATCGCTATTGGGGCGTTGGTGCTTGGCGCCTATCTCGTCACCAAGCAGAAGGAAGCTCACGATAACTTCGGACCCAACTCGTATTCGCGTTCGATAGTCGGGCATGCTGGTATCGCTAACTTGCTGAAGAAGATAGGTATTCCTGTCATTCAGAGCCGTTCGGGTTCGCTTTGGAAATCCCGCGAAGGGGTTCTGGTGCTTGCTGAACCGAATTACAGATTTGGTGAAACCAACCCGTTGTACGAATTGATGCGGGCTAAGACGATTCTTTTTGTGTTGCCGAAATGGAAGGCAATTAAAGATCTTAAGAATTCCGGCTGGGCAGAGCGTGTTATTCTTTACTCCAGATTTCGAGCAAAACTCACGTTAGACTTTGTAGTCTCGAAGGGAAGTATTGGGCACGTCAAAAAAGTGGAAAAATGGACCACTAATATCTTCAAGGCCGATCCGAAGATTACTGAGCCTGTACAGCTTATCAAGTCAGACAAGCTTATTCCTCTCATAGCATGCGACAAAGGAATACTGCTTGGCGCGCTGGTGACCGACGAACGCACCATCTGGATACTCTCCGATCCAGATGTGATTTCCAATCAGGGGTTTGGAAAAGCCGGAAAGAGCAACGCCACGCTTGCTGTCAAGATTATCCAGAGCCTTCGCGGCAAGAACCTCGGCAAAGTCGTTTTTGACGAAACAATTCACGGTTATAAGATAAGAACCGGTTCTCCCTTACGCATACTCTTTGAGTTTCCTTTCTCACTCATTGCCTTGCAGGCGGCGATTGCCATCGCGCTTCTCTTATGGGCGACGATGGGCCGTTTCGGAGCGCCTCAAAAAGCGCCGCCCCCTCTTTCTGCGGGCAAACAAGGCTTGCTCGACAACATCGCCAGTCTTAGCGAATTTGCCGGGCATCAGAAGCTCATCGTTCAGCGCTATGTGGAAGCCACCATCCGAGATACGGCGAAGCAAATCTATGCCCCCAAAGGGTTGTCGGATGAAGAACTGGCAAAATGGGTGCAACGCGTTGGGAAGGCGCGTGGCGTTACTCAGGACAACATCGAAATTCTCAATCGGGCAAATCATTTACTGAGGCAAGGACACAGCGATCTTCGGGAGTTCGTGGAACTGGCCCGGAGCATTTACCGCTGGAAGCAGGAGATACTCAATGGACATTCGAAACATACAGTTGATGGCTAACGCTTTACGCGGCGAAATTCGCAAGGCGGTCGTTGGTCAGGACGCTGTTATCGATATGATGCTAACCAGTCTGCTGGTTGGCGGGCATGTGCTGCTCGAAGGCGTGCCAGGTACCGCCAAAACCATGTTGACGCGGGCATTTGCTGCGGCGCAGGCGCTTCAGTTCGGCCGCATCCAGTTTACGCCCGATCTTATGCCTGGAGACGTTCTGGGGACGAACCTGTTTAACTTCCAAACGAACTCGTTCACGTTGACCAAAGGTCCGATCTTTGCGCAGGTGCTTTTAGCCGACGAAATCAACCGAACGCCGCCGAAAACGCAATCGGCGCTGTTGCAGGCCATGAACGAACGCGCCGTCACCATTGACGGTAAAGACTATTCTCTGGGCGAAGAATTCATGGTGGTGGCGACACAGAATCCCATTGAGCAGCAGGGCACTTATCCGCTTCCTGAAGCCCAGCTTGACCGCTTCCTGTTCAAGGTCATCATCGATTATCCGACACGGGATGAAGAGGTGGATATAGTCAAGCGTCACGGTCACCGTTCGGCAATGCCTCGCCTTGAGGATTTCGGGCTTCAGCCGGTTATCGATGCGCGTGGATTGGCAATGGTGCGTCAGATTGTGGAGCATATCCGGCTTTCCGATGAGCTAATCAATTATATTGTCGATCTCATTCGCGCGACGCGTCAGCACTCTTCTTTGGAAGTCGGGGCGTCGAGCCGCGCTGCCAACATGCTGGCTTCGGCGACACGCGCTTTTGCCGCCCTTCAGGGGCGCGATTTCGTGATCCCGGATGACGTGAAGTTTTTGGTGAAACCAGTGTTGCGCCATCGTATCGTGCTATCGCCGGGTGGCGAAATCGAAGGTCTCACGACAGATCGAGTCCTAGCCACAATCCTGGAACAAGTAGCGGCCCCCAGATGATCAAACCAACGTGGCGGACAGTATCGCTATTTTTGCTCGGCCTGCCCATCGCGCTCTTTGCGGTTATCTCGGATGAGAGGCTATGGAGCGTTAGCTTTGGCGCCATAGTCATAGTTATGCTGATCATTATGGCGGATACGTTTCTTGCATTTTCGCCCGCTAGGCTGATCGTCACCGCTACGATGCCCGATAAGATTTTCATCGGCGAACATGGCATTGTGACGCTTTCGGTTGCACAGGCGGGCAATTGGCGGCCGATCCGCTTTGAGATGATTCTGGAGCAGCGCGGCGACGTTGAACCTCCCAGTCCGGGCAGCGTAATTCTGCCGTCTCGCCAAGAAGCCAATATTGTGTTTCCTATCATCCCGCTACGGCGCGGCCGTATTTGGGTTGATCGCGTATGGGTGCGCTGGCAGGGGCCATTGGGCTTTATAGAATTCTCGAAGGTTATGGATATCGACCGCGAGATTGACGTTATTCCGAATGTGCGGGGCGTTCATAAGACAGCCATCCAGTTTCTGACCGACGAGACGATCTTTGGCGAAAAGGTCCAGCAAAAGGGTGAAGGCACCGAGTTTGAGGCGCTGCGCGAATATCGGGCCGGCGATGATATCCGCTTTATCGACTGGAAGCACTCCGCGCGCCATAACAAGCTGCTCAGCAAGGAATTCCGTACCGAGCGTAACCACCAGATCGTTATGGGGTTCGACACCGGCCATCTGATGGTCGAGCCTCTCGGCGGTATGCCGCGTCTTGATCACTGCATCAACGCCGCATTGCGCCTTGCCTATGTTTCGCTCAGAAGTGGCGATCTGGTCGGCACGTTCGGTTTCGACGCTGATATTCGCCAGTATTTGCAGCCCTTGCGCGGCGCGTCTTCATTCGCACGCATTCAACGCGCAACTGCCGAGCTGAATTACAATTACCACGAAACCAATTTCACGCTTGGCCTGGCCGAATTGAACGCGCGGCTGAAACGGCGTGCGCTCGTCATTTTGTTCACAGACTTTGTGGATACCATCACCGCCGAGCTGTTGATTGAAAGCATGCAGCGCATTGCCAACAAGCATGTCGTGGTCTTTGTGACGTTGCACGATTCATTTCTGCAACAGAAGGTGGATCACACGCCTGAGCAGTTCCTGGATGTTGCGCGGGCCGTTGTGGCGCACGACTTCTTGCATGACCGTAGCGTCGTTTTTGAGCGGCTTGCGCGTTGTGGCGTACACTGTTTGGATGTGCCCAGCAGCAATTTGCCAGTTAGTCTGATCAATCGTTATCTAGAAATTAAGCACCGTGGGTTGATATGAGCGAGCAGTACACGCCTCCCCCGATATATCCGCCTTCTTCTCCTCCTGGGAGCAGCGAGCCGCCGATTGCCAAAAGCACAGCGCCTAGCTCGAAGGTTTCACTGCGTTCATCCCAGTTTCGCGAGGAACGCGAGAAAAACTGGATGGAGCTTGAGTTTCTTATCGACCGTACCGAAAAGGGCGGCATCCGCTCGCTGGCTGCTTCTGAATTGGAGCGGCTGTCGGTGCTGTATCGTTCGGCGCTGTCGTCGCTATCTGTGGCGCGGAGCATCGCATTAGACCGCAATCTGCTCGTTTACCTGGAAAATCTGTCGTTGCGGGCGTTTCTGGTCGTTTATGGCCCGCGTTCCAGCATGACGGAGTCGCTTAGCCACTTTCTGACGCGTGGTTTTCCTGAGGCGGTGCGCTCAGCCGGACGGCATATTTTCCTCGCCTTTTCAGCGTTGATGGTGGGAGTATTTGCGGGGTTCTTTCTCGTTCTGCAAAATCCGGATTGGTATTCTACATTTGTGTCGGAAGCCATGGCGGGCGGACGTGGTCCGGGGAGCACGCGAGAAGAACTCGAAGCTGTGCTTTTTCCAAACCCTGGTGACTACGCGAAAAACGGAGGTTTGATTGGCTCGTTGGCTATGTTCGCCACGGCCTTGTTTAGCAACAACACCATGGTGGGAGTGCTGGCTTTCAGTTTGGGGATAGCAGCGGGAGCGCCAACCATTGTGCTTATCGCCTATCAGGGCGTGACGCTCGGCGCTTTCATTGCCATACATTATAAGCAAAATCTGACGGTAGAGCTTTTAGGCTGGCTATCCATTCATGGCGTGACCGAGATACTGGCAATTATTTTGTGCGGGGCGGCGGGTCTTATGGTCGCTGAGAAAATACTGTTCCCCGGCCGGTATTCGCGGATTGAAAACCTAAGCATTCATGGGCACACAGCAGCTCAGGTGGCGATTGGCGCTATGATTTTGTTTTTCGTTGCAGCCATTCTCGAAGGCTTCTTCCGCCAGCTTATCAGCGATACGGCGATCCGCTATTTTATCGGTGGAGCAACGGGGCTGTTCTGGCTGCTGTATTTTCTTCGGCCTAAAGCTGAGGTGAAAAGCGTATGAGTACAACAAGCTCGGCGGACAATTTTTTTGACAGGCCTCAAGCCAAGAGCGTTCGGTTCATAACAACACCTGAAGGCGTTCAGCTTCCTGTTGAACTTGCTAGTGTTATGGATAGGTTAGGCGCCTTTACCATAGATTTTTTAATATGCATTGCAATAGCTATTTTATTTTCGTTCCCGCTGTACTTTATAAGTATTTTAGGGGTTTCAGGTAATGTTTTAAGCGCTCTATTCAATCTTATTGTGTTTATTGTCCGTTATACATATTTTGTTCAGTTTGAGTTGGTTTGGCGTGGCTTAACTCCTGGCAAGCGCATTATTGGTTTGCGTGTGATTGACCGGCGCGGCGGACCGCTGATGCCGTCCGCGGTGGTGGCCCGCAACCTGACGCGCGAATTCGAAGCGTTCATGCCGTTAATGGTTCTGCTGTCTGCCGGTAGTTTGAACGCTGGCAATTTTGGGCAGTGGCTTTCCGTTGCTTGGGTGCTGGTTATTGGTTTTCTGCCTTTCATGAACCGTGACCGCATGCGTGGTGGCGATCTTATCGCCGGAACCATAGTTGTGCGCATGGTTACACGGTCGCTTGCCAAGGATATCGCGAATTCTGAGTTCCATTATACTTTCACCGACCAGCATTTGTCAGCTTATGGCAAATTCGAATTGCAAGTACTTGAAGAACTGCTTCGGCGGCATGGCCAGGAATTGTCTTCTCACATGAGGCCTGGCGTCAGCGCTGCTCAGGCGTTCAAAGCTTCAATGGAAAGCAAACATATGATTAATGAAGTTACTGAGAAGATTCGGAATAAAATCGGCTGGCTGGAACCGATTGCCCCTGAACAGCAACTGCAATTCTTGAAGGATTTCTATACGGCTGAACGGGCTTATCTTGAGCGCGGGCAGCTCTTTGGTATGGTGAAGGCTGATAAGCATCAAGAACTTAAGCGTCAGGAAGTGCCGCCGACTGAGAACAATCATAAAATATAACAAACGCCATGAGATAAATTGCTTTTAACATTTTTTGAGCAAGCCTGGCATAAGCATTAGATGTTATCCGGACTACTGTAGTTTCCCATATAGATTTTTCTCATAATCTCACTTGAATGGGGTTCTTCTTGGTTCGGAAGATTCTAATTATGGGGCTTCCTGGAGCAGGGAAGACGACTTTAGCGGTTCCGCTCTCGTCGCAGCTCCAGGCAGTTCTTTTCAACGCCGATGAAGTCCGGGCGAATATTTGCCGTGACCTTGGCTTTTCTCTGTCCGACCGCATTGAACAAGCGCGTCGCATGGGGTGGTTATGCGACCGTGTCGTAAATGCTGGTGGCACGGCAATCGCTGACTTTATTTGTCCTACTCCTGAAACGCGTGCTGCATTTGATCCGGGTTTTATCGTTTGGGTGGATCGAATTCAGGAGGGGCGATACGCTGATACTAACCAACTATTCGTTCAGCCAGAATACTGTGATGTCCATGTACATGCTGAAGGCACACCGACATATTGGGTGGAGCAGATTTTAGAAAAACTGCGTTTTAACTTGCATAACACTGAGAAACGCTTGTCGTATGGGCGTTGATTGTCTACAGATTTGCTTTGATTCAAGTGTAAACTGCCTCAATATTGATTAATATTAATTTGAGTGCTACAAAAGAACACGGTTTTGTGGCGGTGAAATCTACATCACTGTGAATATGTTCAGGCTTCTAAACGCTCGTGGAAATGTTCGAGGAAATCATCAGAGGCGCTGCTTTTCGAGTTTGAATCCTGCGGGGCATAAATCTGCTCCAATACGCCGGGAAGCAACGGTTCATAAGCGAGAACGGCCCGCCAGACATCAGCTTCCTGTTGCTCTAGATTTGCGGGGCGCGTGAGGGAACGTTTATTGGAGTTGTGGCGCTGATTGCTGATCACTCTATGCTGTTCCATGATGCTGCTGTCAGCCGTGAGATCCAACCCTCGAAGCATGTGCAAAAAAGTTTCAGGCTTTCCAAGATCCCGCTGGAGAACTTCAACATAGGGTAGAGCAAGCGATTTTGCGTAATCAATGTAGCGGAGCTGGCGTCTTTCGATCTCAAGCGCATACCAGAAGCAGAGCTGATAATCCGTCATATTCTCCCAGCCCGATAAGGGCATGACATTCGGGTCGCGAGGATCAAGCACATAGAGATAGCCATAGGTTGTACGAGCGGGAATGGTGTTGCGCTCAAGAAGGCTCCAGGCCACATCCGTTGGATTGCGACGCAGAAATATAAGCTTGGGGTGTATCTCCATAAGAAGAAGCGGCTCAAGAAACCCCTTGCAGAAAAGATGGGATGTCTCAGCGTAAATCGGTTCGGCGATTTCTGAAATTGCAGGAAGTTTTTCGTGCCGGAGAAAACTGAAGGCGATTTCGGGGGCCTGTTGCACGCGCCGCATGACAGATACGAAGTCTGGCATCGGCTCGTGGTGAGAGGATACGCCAGGTATCGTACTTAGCAATTTGGCGAGGTATTTACTGCCACTCCGCCCAGGGGTCACCGTGAAGATAAGGGTTTTTGTCTCCCTGATCAGATCGATGATGTCCATGGTGCCTCCTGCATTGTTCCGGCTATTGCTTTTCCCCGAAATGGGCCGCTTTTGAGAAGAACGGGTGAGAACAAACGCATAGAGAAACACTCTATGCTCTATAGTATTTCGATAGACATGTTTACTTTAGTGGGCTTATCCGAGCCATGTCATGCGGGGCTTCGAGGCGTATTCGTTTTTGCTGATGGATCAAATGAACCTGACATATGAATAGGCTGAGCGTTTATGCAACGCAGACCTCATATGTCAGGTTTCATTTACCGCAAGCGACGCACCGAAAGCCGGGAAAGCCAGCGCAGCTTTGCGTTTACTTCAGCGGTTGATAGCGGTCTTGCAGACGATAATTGATGCCTACTTTTACCGTATGCAGGCTGTTATCGTGTATGAAGAGGTCGCCATCGGCATTTGTGGAGTTAACATCGCCGAAATCCATATAGAGATATTCGATTTTCATCGACCAGTCAGGCCGGAACGCGTACTCCATGCCGCCGCCGATGGTCCAGCCGAGTTGCGTTTCGTCTTTGCTGGTTCTATCTGTTGCGTCTTCAACGCCGCCAGAGATCGCGCCCGCCTTGTTATTGATATTTGCGAACGCCAGACCGCCTTTGGTGTAGAGCAGCCATCGAGAATCTGCATATCCTATACGCGCAGTCAGCGTGCCGTATCCACCATATTCGGTATCGGCGAAACCGGTGCTTGTGCGTTTGGCGTCTTCGGCGCCGAGATAGCCAGCGTCGGCTTCCAGGCCGAAGAGAAACGTATCAGTTTGCCAGTTGTAGCCGATTTGTGCACCGCCCATAAAACCGTAAGGGTGCAGCACGAAGCTATCATAAGCGCCGTCATAACCATTTGAACCAGGGCCATTTTTTGATGAGGTGCTGCCCCATCCATAACCGAGGTGACCGCCGAGATATAAACCGGTCCAGCTGAAATAATTTGAGGGGACTACTATGCCGTCGCCGTAGTTTTGGTTTTGTTTCGGGGGGCGATAGTCCGGGTATCCGCCAAGATCGGCCGCAGCTACTGGCGCCAAAGAGGCTCCGTAGAGGGCGCAAGCGAACGCAATACGCGACGCCACACATACACACTTTCGCATACTTCTCTCACTCTGCTCTGAACTAACACTTTGAACACCCTCAATTTTCTGCCCGAAAGGCTACACAATACGCACACACCACAACCTTTGCGCGGTCATTATGAGGCAGACACACTGTAGCGCACTTTCCGTTTTCAGGTTGAGTAAATTGCGAGTTATTCAACCCAAAGTGGCATATTGTGTGATATTGGTGGTCATTCAGCAACAAGTGATACTGGCCAGCATGCAATAAAGAGAATACGAGACTATATAAGCGTCTGTAGGTCGAGCATCGCTGCCTATCTTTTAAACGATCCGAGGGGAAACGCATGACATATAAGTCAGCAGTGAAAATTCTGGTGATGGCGGCCGCACTCCTGGCGTGGCTCACAGGGGTAGCGCAGGCTGATACGCTAGCGGACATCAAAGCTAAGGGCGTGCTGACTGTCGGCGTCAAGGCGGACTACCCGCCCTTCAGCTATCGCGCTCCTACGGGCGAACTCACAGGGCTGGAGGTCGATCTGGCAAAGGATATCGCCCAGCGGCTTGGCGTGAAGTTGCAGCTTGAATCGGTGGCGGCTTCGAACCGCATACAGTTTTTGCGCGGCGGTAAGGTCGATCTGATCATTGCGACCATGGCCGTAACGAACGACCGTAAAAAAGCCGTGGGCGTTCTTGAGCCCTATTACTACGCATCCAGCATTGCTGTGCTGGCGTTGAAGTCTTCGGGCATCAAGTCTGCCGCTGATTTGGAAGGCAAAGATGTGTGCGTGATGAAGGGCGCATATTATAACGGCAACATCATTAAGTTAACCGGGCGCGCATTGGTTGACGTTAAAAGAATAAGGCGCTTAGAAGACATAGGGCAGGCGATAAAAAGCAGCCGTTGCGATGCTTTTGCTTACGAGGATGCGCGGCTTCTCTATAAAAAGAACCTTAAGAACGGGGATTGGAAAGACTTCGAAGTGGTAACACTTGACTTTCCGCCGTTGCCGTGGGCAATCGCTGTGCGCAGCGAAGACAAGAACGCAGCTTGGGGACAGTACATGACAGGCGCGCTGGTTGATTGGCACAAAAGCGGGCTGCTCACAAAGCTTGAAGCCAAATGGCTGGGGAAAATACCAAGTGGCTCCTTAAGCAGAAGCGGCTTGTGAATTAGCGCAGTTGTTGCGTATCGCCGATGAACGCCGCTTGCCTTTTGAAGTAAAAGCTCCGAACTCAACGATAAGCGCGAGAAAGCAACGCCGCGCTTACGGTTGGCTCAAAAACTTCTCAAGCCAGTGGATGTCGTAAAGGCCGTCCACAATATCCGGCTCGACAACGAGGTCGTTGAACAGCGGGATGGTGGTTTCTATGCCGTCGATCACGAATTCGCTGAGCGCACGTTTCAACCGCATAAGGCATTCGTTGCGATTTTTGCCGTGCACAATCAGCTTACCGATCAGGCTGTCGTAATATGGCGGAATGGCGTAGCCCGCATAAACCGCTGAATCGACGCGCACGCCCAACCCCCCCGGCGGGTGGAAATAGGTGATTTTCCCCGGCGACGGCATGAATGTGCGCGGATTTTCAGCATTGATACGGCATTCGATGGCGTGCCCTTCGAAGCGCACATCCTCCTGCTTGAGATTAAGCGGTGCGCCCGCCGCAACGCGCAGTTGCTCAATCACAAGGTCGATGCCGGTAATCATCTCCGTTACCGTATGCTCGACCTGCAACCGCGTGTTCATCTCAATGAAATAGAACTCGCCGTTCTCGTAAAGGAACTCAATGGTGCCTGCGCCACGGTATTTAAGCTGAGCCATGGCGTTCGCAACGGTCGCGCCAATCTCATTGCGCTGCGACAGGTTGAGCGCTGGCGAGGGGCTTTCCTCCCAGACCTTCTGATGTCGTCGTTGCAGCGAACAGTCGCGCTCGCCCATGTGGATGGCGTTGCCCTGACCGTCGCCCAGCACCTGGATTTCAATATGCCGCGGTCTGCCAAGGTATTTTTCCATGTAAAGCGCGTCATCGCCGAATGCGGCTTTTGACTCGGCGCGCGCGGTGGCCAGGGCCATCGGCAGTTCTTCTTCGGTGCGGGCGACTTTCATGCCGCGTCCGCCGCCGCCAGCGGCTGCTTTCACCAGAACCGGGTAGCCGGTCTCTTTGGCGATTGCTATGGCTTCGGCGTCGGTTTTCACCGCGCCATCGGAGCCGGGCACAACGGGAATGCCGAGCGCCTTGACGGTTTCCTTCGCCTTGATCTTGTCGCCCATGGTGCGGATGTGTTCCGACGTCGGGCCGATAAAGGTGATGTTATGGTCTTCAAGGATTTCAGCGAAGCGCGCATTTTCCGATAAAAAACCATAGCCGGGATGGATTGCATCCGCGCCGGTGATTTCGCAAGCGGCAAGCAGCGCTGGGATGTTCAAGTAACTTTGCGCAGCAGGTGGCGGACCGATGCACACGCTTTCATCCGCGAGCCGCACATGCATGGCGTGCGCATCGGCGGTGGAATGCACGGCAACCGTTTTGATGCCCAGCTCTCTACACGCCCGCTGGATGCGCAGAGCGATTTCGCCACGGTTGGCTATGAGGACCTTGTCGAACATGCCTTACCCGCGCCTATTCGATGATCATAAGGGGTTCGCCAAATTCGACCGGCTGGCCGTTCTCAACGAGGATGGCTTTCACCGTGCCCGCTTTGGGAGCCGGAATGTGGTTCATCGTTTTCATGGCTTCGATGATCATCACGGTTTGCCCTTTTTGCACCGTGGCCCCAACCTCCACGAAAGCAGGCGCGCCAGGTTCGGGGGCGCTGTAGGCCGTGCCGACCATGGGCGATTTCAAAGCGCCCGGTGAATCAGCGCTCACCGCGGCGTTTGAGCCCGCTTCGGCGCCGCCTGGCGCTGCGCCGCTGTTTGCGGCCGGAGCTGCTTGCGCAACTTGCGCGGCGGCTGCGACGACCACATTGCGGGTAATACGTATGCGCGCGCCCTGTTGTTCCAGTTCGATTTCCGTCAAGCCGGTTTCATCCAATAGCGCTGCCAGCCCCCGGATGAGACTTTCATCAGTTGGATCAAGCCGTTTTGTTTGTTTTTCTTCTGCTGCCACAGGCAGTCTCCCTCACACGTCGCGCGTTGCAGTCTTTGATTGGAGCCGTTCGGCCAGTGCGTCAAGCGCGAGTTCGTATCCTTTAGCTCCAAGCCCGCAGATAACCCCAAGCGCCGCGCGAGAAACATAGGAATGGTGTCGAAACGGCTCGCGCTTGTGGATATTCGATAGATGTACTTCAATAACCGGAACATCGGCGGCAAGCAAGGCATCCAGGATTGCAATCGAGCTATGGCTGTACGCCGCAGGGTTGATGACGATAGCTGAAGCTTGCTCCCGCGCCTCTTGTATCCAATCGACAAGAGCGCCTTCATGATTGGTTTGCCGGAAATCTATGGCAAACCCTAAGGTGCTTGCGTGACGTTCAAGCCGTGCGTGCAGGTCAGCCAGCGTTTCCGAGCCATAGATATGCGGCTCACGTTTGCCCAAAAGGTTCAGATTGGGACCGTTAAGAATGTAAACGGGCTTAATGGACAAGGAAATATTCCTTCAGGAACATCTGAGTGACAATCGCATACAGTAACACATTATAAGGCCGCTTTCACACGGCCTTATAACTTTCTGCAATATCGCCAAAAAATGGCGGGGGCGCAATCATTCCCGCATAAAGACGGTTACGCTTCTTGTGAAGACCGTGTCAGCAGGCTTTGCATCCGTCTTTGCGGATTTTAGCTATCGAGTCGGTGATGGTCTTTTCAAAGTTATGATCCATCCCCGGCATGACAGTATCTCCGATGATAAAGCCAGGCGTTCCGCGAAGTCCCCAATATGAGGCGAGTTTGTTGTTACGCTCCAAGACTTTCGCAATTTCAGGGTCGTTCATGTCTTTCTTAAGTTTCTCCACATCAAGGCCAATTTTCTTGGCAGAGGCAAAGATAACCTCTTCAGTTATCATGCCTGGATGCGACATGAGCGTGCGATGGAGTTCGAAATACTTGCCCTGTTTCGATGCGGCAATGGCTGCCTGGCTGGCTGTCACAGACTCTTGCGATAAGATCGGCAGATCAACGAAGACGATTCTAAAGTCTTTCTCTTTTTGCAGAACTTTCGTAAGTGTCTGGAATGCTTGACGGCATGGTCCGCAATTGTAATCGAAAAATTCGACCAGCGTCACCTTGCCTTTGCCAGAGCCGTTGTTGCTGCTGAGTGGTGTCTCGCCCTTGTAGAACGAAGACAGCATTTCATTTCTCTTCGCTTCAATTTCTTTGGCTTCGAGTTTCTTCAGCTCGCCCAGCGCTTCGCGCAAAACTTTAGGGTTCTTCACCAGGTAATCTTTAATGACGCCTTGGATGGCCTCAGTTTGCTTGGTGTCGAACACGGCTGCTTCTTCAGCGGAAGACTGCAAGGCTGTGCCGAAAAAAGACACTCCGGCGAGCACACCGGTTAGTGCGGCAACAGTAAGAATACGCGTGTGTTTCATTTACTTAAGCTCCAGATTCTGGTTAGCGGCCTTTGTTGGCCTTGAGTTTCTTGTAGATTGCGACATCCTTTATTAAGTCATTGGCGACGTTCCAGTTGGGCGAGCCCACCCGAAAAGCCCGAATGGCGCGTTCTGCGTGGATTTTGGCGAAATTGGCATTACCCTCATAGAAAAAACCTTGGGCTGACGCCAATTCGGCCTGCGGCCTGCGGTTGGTGCGGCCGTAAGCAATCGCCAATTGCCTATATCCGACAACCGACTGTTTTTCTTTGGTCAAAGCCTTGCGAAGATGCGTAATTGCCTCTGGCAACAAGGAATTATCTTCAGATGCGACCAAGGCTTGCCCCAGCATCACGCGAATAAGGCCCGCCTTAGGCGCCAGCCTCACAGCTTTGCGCAAAGGTCCGAGAGCTGCGCGCACTTTACCGCTCTCAAGCAGGAATTGCCCTTTCAATTCGTGGAAATAGGGATTGTCGGGCTGTGCTGCAATAAGGCGGTCGATATCACCGCGCGCGGCTCGTATTCCAGCAGAGAAGTATAGTGCGATGGCTCGGGCGTATTGCGCTGGCAGCGATTGATCTTTCTTCGGATATTTACGAAAGACCGCCCGTGGATTGGCTTTGTTAATAAAGGCGTACAGTTTGGCTTTGATCATATCGTGCCGGAATTGCAGCTCTGGCGAGTCTTTAACGTTGAAATACTGGCTGCCTTCCGCCAATGCGCGCAATTGCGCGACGCGATCCTGTGGCATTGGATGCGTTTGCAGATACGGGTCGATATAGTTCATGGACCCCAGGTTCTGGTCAGCGAGCGACTGGAAGGTCTCCAGCATGCCTTTGCCCGACTGATGCGTCCGGTCGAGAAACGAGATGCCTGCTTGGTCCGCTGAATATTCCTGTACGCGACGATAGGATAAAACCGAGCGCTGAAGAACCGACGAGCCGCCATACAGCACTGCTGCGCCGCCCTTACTGGTTTCGTCCGAGCCAATCGCCGCGCCGCCGATCATTGCGCCGATGCCAAGCAGGTTCATGATCAGCGCGGCAGATTGCATTTTCGACATCTGGATATGCAGCCGGGCGAGGTGTCCGCCGGCAATGTGCCCGGTTTCATGCGCGATCACGCCGATAAGCTGGTTCGGCGTTTCCGACTTCATAATCGCGCCGGTATGGATGAACATATTCTGCCCATCAATGACGAAGGCGTTGAACGACTGATCGTTGATGATGTGGATATGGATGTTGTGTTTGCTTAAGCCGGCAGTGTGAAATATAGGCGCGGCATAATCAGCTATGAGTGCTTCGATTTCAGAATCGCGGATCAGACCGCCCGCAAACGCTGTTGACGTTTGCGCGAGAAATAAGGCCGCGATTGCTACCAACGCTGTGCAATAACGGCTGAAGGTACCGAAACGCTTTGCGGATGTCATAATGTGCACACCAATTGTTTTCATAGACCACAATCGTGGTTCGAATTCTGTTGCTTCGAACCACTTGGTTTCTTTTTAATGGATCAAACTGGCCAAACTTCGGCTTGTCGCCCTCGTTTAAATCGATCCATTAGGGATATGAACGTACGCACTTTATATAGCCTATCATTAACAGTTGCGGAACCTAAAGCCCAGGGCAGAGCGGGTCAATAAGGCAATCGCGTGTTAACACAGTGTTGTGAGCGGAGCTCCGTGCACATAGCAATATATTGTGTCTTATGCGCCATTCAATGCGATAATCTACCAGTATGAACAGGTCGTACACTGTTTTACGGGGCGCCGTTTGCCCTTTCGGCTTCAAAACAGGCGAAAGGCTGCTATATTGCGGTACGTATTTTGTGGCATAGAAACTGCTATTCTGTATTGTTGTTAAGGGAAGCTGTGATTTCCGGCTATCTTATTTGCTATCACAAAGGATTTAGTCATGTCCCACGGTTCTAAGCTGTCAAAGCTTGATCGTACCCTGACGCTTGATGCGGCACGTGTTACCGAGGCCGCCGCCATAGCCGCCGCCAAATGGCGCGGACGCGGCGATGAACGCCAAGCCGACCAAGCTGCCATTGCCGCTATGCGGGCAGAGCTAAATCGCTTGCCCATTAACGGCAGGGTCGTCATCGGCGAGGACGAAGACAGCGAGCCGCCTATGCTGTTCATGGGAGAGAACATTGGTGTGGGCGAAGGTATACCGCTTGATATCGCTGTCGATCCGGTGGAGGGCGTTACGTTGTGCGCCAAGGATAATGCCAACGCTTTATCGGTGGTTGTGCTGGCCGCGCCTGACAGCCTGCTTAATGTGCCAGGCATGTACATGGATAAGCTCGCGATCGGTCCTGGATATGAGCCCGACGTGATCGATCTGAACTTGTCACCCGCCGAAAACCTGGCACGCGTTGCGAAAGCCAAGGGCGTTTCCGTTTCCGGCCTCACCGTATGCATTCTTGATCGTGTGCGGCATTCCAAGCTCATTGCCGAAGTGCGCGCAGCAGGCGCCGCCATCCGCCTCATTCGTGATGGCGATATTGCGGGCGTCATCGAAGCCGCGAAACCTGCTGAAACCGGTATCGATATTTATATGGGCGTTGGAGGGGCCGCTGAAGGCGTTCTTGCTGCCGCCGCGCTTTGCAGCATTGGCGGCCAGTTCCTGGGGCGGCTAACACCGCTCAATGATGAACAACGCCGCCGGGCCGCTTCCATGGGCATTACCGATTTGAGAAAGATATATACGCTTGAGGATATGGTTCGTGGCGACGTTATTTTCTCAGCAACTGGCATTACCGATGGAACCATGCTCGATGGCGTGAAATTCAACGGTAAAACCGTGGAAACGCATAGCATCGTCATGCGCAGCACTTCCAAAACCGTGCGGTGGGTGCATTCGTGCTATGACGTGGCGGCAAGCGCAATTGCCTCTGCTTGAGCGGTATATCCTCATCTGCAATACGAGGTTGCCGCTTTTGTCTCTTATGGCGCCTGAATTTGGGGACATCCGCGCATTCATGAAATCTAGGGGGTGGTAAATACATGCGGATCGCTGTTATAAAGCGCCGTTCGTCGTAACGTGGAAAAGCGCTGTGCCTCAATCCCATACAGTTTTTTATCCCGGCAGTTTTGATCCGGCTACGCTTGGCCATTTCGATCTTATCATGCGCGCGGCACGTCTGTTTGGCCGCGTTGTGGTGGGGGTCGGTATTCATCCGGGCAAAGCACCGCTTTTCACCGGGGCTGAGCGTGTGGAAATGCTGCGCGAGGAAATTTCCCGGCTAACACTGCCGTCTTCCGCCGTGATTGAGGTCATCACTTTCGACGCGCTCGCCGTGGACGCCGCAAAAGCGCATGGCGCCACCGCCATCATGCGGGGCGTGCGCGACCTTACCGACGTTGACTATGAAATGCGCATGGCGGGCATGAACGCGGCGCTGGCCCCCGATCTGGAAACGATTTTGTTACCCGGCGCAGCAGCCAATAAGCATATTGCCGCCACTTTCGTCCGGCAAATCGCGCAAATGGGGGGAGACATTACCTCTTTCGTGCCTGCGGGCATCGCTCAGCGTATGCAGGAAAAGCTGACCCCGCCTTCGGCTTCATGAAAACATATAAGCAACTTCCGGAGTTCACGATTATGAAACGTTTTTTGCTTGCCTTGAGCTGTCTCGCGATTTTTGGAATGGTGGCCACCGCGTCAACGTCTGCTATCGCCGCTGATAAAGATAATCTCGTCTATCTTGACCTGAAAGGCGGACGCGTCACCATAGAACTGCGCCCCGATATCGCGCCGAAGCATGTGGCGCGCTTCAAGAAGCTCATCAAGCGAGGCTTTTATGATGGCCTGAAATTCCACCGCGTTATCAGTGGCTTCATGGCGCAAACCGGCGATCCAACGGGCACCGGCACCGGCGGTTCCGATCTTCCCGACCTGAAGGCTGAGTTTTCCGATGCGCCCTTCCTACGCGGTACGCTCGGCGCGGCCCGTACAAGCGATCCGAATACGGCAAACAGCCAGTTCTTCATTTGCTTCGAAAACGCCACGCATCTGAATGGGCAATACACCGTGTTCGGGCAGGTGGTCGATGGCATGAAGATCGTGGACCGCATTAAGAAAGGCCGCAACCAGGGCGGTACGGTCTTTAACCCCGATAAAATCATCAAAATGCAACTCGCTTCCGACGCGAAATAGTTCGTGTTGGTAAGCGAATAAACAGCATATCCTTACACTGAAAAACAAGGACTACATTCTAATGGCAGATATCAAAGACCCGGAAAACACGCTTCTCATGGAAATGACCCACGGGAAAGTCGTCATCGAGATGCTTCCAGACGTGGCGCCCGGCCATGTCACGCGTATCAAAGAACTGGTGCGCCAGAACTTTTATGACGGCATCGTTTTTCACCGCGTGATCGACAACTTCATGGCGCAAACCGGCGACCCGACCGGCACCGGCATGGGCGGTTCCGGCCAAAAACTTAAGGCGGAATTTTCTAGCGTTCCGCATGAACGGGGCGTAGTATCTATGGCGCGGGCGAATGATCCCGACAGTGGCGACAGCCAGTTCTTCATTTGTTTCGATGACGTAAACTTCCTAGATAATAAATATACTGTGTGGGGACGTGTCATTGAAGGGATGGAAAACGTCGATAAGATCAAGAGAGGCGAGCCGGTCACCGATCCGGATAAAATCGAAACTCTTCGCGTTGCCGCTGACGTAAAATAGCGGGTCACGCCTACATTTCAAAAAATCCCCGTATTTGCGTGTAATCACGTTGTTAACGGGTGTGCGGTCACTATGGCCGGAATGTAAGGAGTGGTGGTGATGAGACACCACGCGCATAACACGCATAAAATGGTCGGCCTTACCCCGGATCAAAGCGATTGGCTTGATCCGAGGGTGGGTTACCGGGTCATTAACGACCAATCATGCGAAGTTTGGCGGGGGCTGCCCGCTAAAAGTCTGAAGAGGCTCCTGGAATCCGATAACGTAACGTCGCGGTTGTATGGCGTCAGTACTGCCTATTCGATGGGGCCTGCCGCCAAATCCATCCTCAAGGACATTCGCAAGCTGGAAGACGATGAAGACCCCGAAGTGCGGGCAATGGCGCAACGTGTGATGTGCCAGGCTCGCGAGGCGGGGTGGACCCGAGATTAAACGATTAACTATTGAGTATTTACAGGGCCTAACCTCATGCGGGTCGATGCCTTTGATTTTGACCTGCCTGCGGAGCGTATTGCCTTGCGCCCCAGCGAACCGCGCGAGACGGCGCGCCTGCTTGCCGTAACGCCGGGCGCTTCCTCTGAGTTCGCCGACCGCCGCATCGCCGATCTGCCTGCACTGCTGCGCCCTGGCGATGTGCTCGTCTTCAACAATACCCGCGTGTTACCCGCCCAGCTTGAAGGGTCCCGCAGCCGTGAAGGCAACACAAGCGGCGCTGGGGGAGGCGCTACCGCCGCTCGCATCGGCGTCACGCTGCACAAGCGCCTTGGCGAGGCGGAGTGGCTCGCCTTCGCGCGTCCGGCGAAACGGTTGACAAAGGGCGATGTCATTGCCTTTGGCGAAGGCTTTTCCGCGCGTGTCGCCGCTAAAACTGAGGGAGGCGAGGTGGCGCTCGCCTTCGATTGCGGCGGGCGTCCTTTCGAGGCCGCGCTGGCGGAATACGGACGCATGCCGCTGCCGCCATACATCGCTCAGCGCCGCGCCGCCGATGCGCAAGACTTAAATGATTATCAAACCATCTTCGCCGCCGAACCGGGAGCCGTAGCCGCCCCTACGGCTGGCCTGCATTTCACGGCTGCACTGATGGGCGCTCTCGCTGATGCTAGGGTGAGCACAGCCTTCCTTACGCTGCATGTCGGCGCGGGGACATTCCTGCCCGTGAAGGCCGATGACACCGACAACCACCGCATGCATGCCGAGTGGGGCGAGATCGACGCCGCCACCGCCTCCGCACTCAATAAGGCGCGCGCGGATGGGGGACGCATAATCGCGGTGGGCACCACAGCTTTGCGTCTCTTGGAGAGCGCCGCGACGGAAGACGGCACAATACAGCCGTTCAGCGGTGACACTGCGATTTTCATCACACCCGGCTACCGCTTTCGCGCAGTGGACATGTTATTCACCAATTTCCATTTGCCGCGATCGACTTTATTCATGCTGGTGTCGGCTTTTTCGGGATTGGAAACAATGCAGCGCGCTTATTCCCACGCCATCGCGAACGAATACCGGTTTTACTCTTATGGCGACGCGTGTTTGCTCGCGCCTTCTACCGAGGGTGCGCGATGATAGCGTTTAGCTACCGGCTCATTGCCGCGATGCTTGCTGATCGCGGCCAACAAAAAAAGATTTGGGGGGCTGTGCGATGATAGCATTTAGCTACCGACTTATTACTGAAGATGGCGCGGCGCGTCTCGGCGAAATTACCACGTCGCGGGGGCAAATCCGCACGCCTGCGTTTATGCCGGTCGGCACGGCGGCGACCGTCAAGGCGATGTTCACCGACACCGTCAAGGCCACCGGTGCGGATATCATCCTGGGCAACACCTACCACTTGATGTTGCGCCCCGGCGCAGAGCGTATGGCCAAGCTTGGCGGTCTGCATCGCTTCATGAACTGGGACGGGCCGATCCTGACCGACTCCGGCGGTTATCAGGTTATGTCACTGGCGCAACTACGGAAAATCACCGAAGAGGGCGTTGCTTTCCAGTCGCATATCGATGGCAGCCGCCATTTGCTCACGCCGGAGCGCTCTATTGAAATTCAGATGCTGCTGGGCGCTGATATTCAGATGCAGTTCGATGAGTGCACGCCTTTCCCCGCCACATGGGACGAGGCGCGCTCGTCCATGGAATTGTCGCTGCGTTGGGCGGAACGGTCGCGCGCTGAGTTTGCCAAACGCACGGCGGGCCACGAAGCGCTGTTCGGCATCGTGCAGGGCAGCACCTTCCCCGACTTGCGCGAGCGCTCGGCAGGGGCGCTCGTAGAGATGGATTTCCCCGGTTATTCCATTGGCGGGTTGGCGGTCGGCGAGGGGCAAGCGGCGATGCTGGAAACGCTGGGCCACACTACGCCGATGCTGCCCACCGGTAAACCGCGCTATCTGATGGGCGTCGGCACGCCGTCTGACATCGTGGCGGCGGTGGCGCGCGGCGTCGATATGTTCGACTGCGTGATGCCAACGCGCGCCGGGCGTCACGGGCTGGCCTACACTTGGGAAGGCAAGCTCAATATGCGCAACGCCTGCCACGCCGACGACGAGCGCCCGCTGGATGAGACGAGCGCTTGTCCCGCCGCTCGCGACTATTCGCGCGCATACTTACATCACCTGATCAGGGCGAACGAAATTCTGGGCATGATGCTCCTGAGCTGGACGAACATCCATTTTTATCAAGAGCTTATGGCAGGCGCACGGGCCGCGATTGCCGAAGGGCGGTTCACAGACTACGCCGCGCGCGTGGAAGCGCTTTATCCTGGGCCGCAGAAGGTATAGGGCAAGGCGGATATCACTATGCCGCGCGAGAATACTGGCAATTGATACCTGTGTGTTGATATTCAACAATCTCTAATTCGAACCACGAGGCGAATTGGTTTCCGGTTTTAGGCGGAAACAACACAGCAGATATAGCGTAACAAGACAAAACATGGGCGCTAGTCCTCTCAAATGAGAACGCATTTGTTGCAACTGTTACTTATCTAATTCATACAGCGTATCCACCATGTCGTTGATCGTCTGGAGCGTAATTACGTTCAGCTTGAAGTCCATTTTCGCGGTCGTTAGGTTTAGCATCTCGGTCGCCATATCGACATTCGGTGAGGCGACCAGCCCGTCTTCATTGGCGTAAGAAGCATCCGGATCGTATGCGGCGACATAGGACGGCGCGACATTGCGAACCGTGCCAACCGTCATAGCGCCTTGGCCATTTTCCATCGCCATCGAGCTCTGCTGAATTTGCACCGGCTGATAGACCGTCTGCGCGTCTACGGGAACGGTTCCGCTGGCGTCAGGCAGAGCGCCGTCCGAATTCACGTTGGCGATGTTGCTGGCGCTGGCAGTCAGGCGCATACTCGCCACCTGCATGCCCGATAGCGGTACCGCGGTACTCAACATGCAACTTCTCCCAATATACGGGAGACATTTTGCTGGGTGAGGTGCGAACGTCGCCTCAATTTGATGTGTAAATTTTGCTGAAAATTGCCGCGAACACCTGAAAGGCGGCGAAATTGCTCGCTTCCGATTTCCAAATAGCCTTAACAAATGCGCGGTAAATGTTTAGAGATCCGCCATTTCACGAAACGGCGCGGGAACCTTACTTCACAAGCGGCGACAAATCCACGTAATGCCCCATTTTGCGGCCGGATCGCACATCGGATTTTCCGTAGAGGGTAAGCATGCGGGCGGGGTTGTCGGTGAGCAGCGTGCGCCATTCAAGCGCTTCGTGGCCCAGCAAATTCACCATGCGTGCTTCTGAATGCCGAGCCGTGGAGCCAAGCGGCCAGCCTGCCACTGCGCGAATGTGGTTCTCGAACTGGCCGACTGTGCAGGTATCGGCGGTCCAGTGCCCGCTATTGTGCACGCGCGGGGCGATTTCGTTAAGAAGTAGGTGTTCGTTGCCGTCAGCTTCGCGGACAAGGAACAGTTCGATGGCCAGCACGCCGACATAGTCGAGTGCTTCGGCAATGCGGCGGGCGTAGTTTTCGGCCTGCGTGCGCGTAGCGGCGGAGATAGGCGCGGGCACGAGGCACTCGCGCAGGATGCCCTCGGCGTGGGTGTTGTGTGGCGGATCGTAGAATGCCATCGCGCCGTCAGCTCCGCGCACAGCCAGCATGGAGATTTCCATTGCGAAGGGAACCGCTGCTTCCAGCACGGCCGTTTCGGCGCCTAGCCAGCTTTCCGCGGCGGGGATGTCATCGGCGCTGACGAGGCGCATCTGGCCTTTGCCGTCATAACCGTGACGCGCGCGCTTTAAATAAGCCGTGCCAGGGGCTCTTGCCACAAGCCGTGCGTATGCCTCGCCGAGCGCGTCAGCCCCTTCCACCGGCTCATACGCGCCGAGCGGCAACCCCAGCGATGTGATGAACGCTTTCTCGGCGATGCGGTCCTGCGCGACTTGCAGCGCTTGGCGTGGCGGAAAAACAGGCGTGTAGCGCTCGATGATTTCCAGCGCTGAAACTGGCACATTTTCAAATTCGAGCGTTACAACATCGGCCTCTTGGGCGAAGGCCTCCAGCGCGGAGACGTCGTCATACGGAGCGCAATGCCGAAATGCCGCTGCATCGAACGCGGGCGCGTCTTTTTGCGGCTCGAAAATGCTTGCACGTAACCCCAGACGTGCCGCCGCTGTTGCCAGCATCCGCCCAAGCTGTCCGCCGCCGACGATGCCCACGACGCTGCCGGGTGGTAAGATGTTACCCATCGCTGGGGGCCTTGGCCACGGCGTCTGTGCGCGCCGCGCGCCAAGCCGCCAAGCGTTTACCTAAGTCTGGATCACCCAGCGCCAGGATTTGGGCAGCCATAAGCCCGGCGTTGAACGCACCGGCTTCCCCCACCGCGAGCGTGCCAACAGGGACGCCCCGAGGCATTTGCACAATGGACAAGAGGCTATCAACCCCCACGAGTGACTGCGACGATAGCACCGGAACGCCCAGCACTGGCAATGTGGTGAGCGAGGCTGTCATGCCGGGCAGATGCGCAGCCCCGCCAGCGCCAGCAATGATGACTTTAAGCCCGCGTCCGGCGGCTTCTTGCGCGTAAGTGTAGAGCCGCTTAGGCGTGCGGTGCGCGGAAACGATTCGCGTCTCAAAAGCGACGTCCAATTCTTCCAGCGCATCGGCGGCCTGACGCATTGTTGGCCAGTCGCTCTGGCTACCCATGATGATGCCAACTAGTGGCTGCGGACGTGTCACGCTCTGCCTGCCTAAATTTTGTTAAATAGATCCCCCGGGGCCGAATAGCCGAACTGGGGCCCCATGGCAAGGAAAAGCCGCTCGTGTTACGCGATTACGTCAGGAAACAAGGCGTCTTCCGTGCGGGAAATTTGATCTTTCAGGTCCAACTTTTTCTTCTTAAGCCGTCTAATCTGGAGTTGATCGGAGCGAACTGAATTTTCAAGCTCGGATATAGCTGTGTCCAGGTCGCGGTGTTCTTGTTTTAATTGCGCCAGCATCTCTCTAAGGTGCTGGCTACGGTCCTCTTCCATCGGATACCTCATCGACAGCGCGCTGAATGATTAAGTGTGTCTTACAATGCGCCGCAAAGCATCATAAAACTTTCAAGCGGCCGCCGCTATCTTTTGAGCCAGGAAAATCCATATTTTCCCCGTGGATGTCGTCATTTCCTTAAAAAATTCTCACATATGGGCGTACCTTATCGGTAGCGTCAAAGCTTGCCTAAAAGAACATCTTGTCAGTGCTTGTTAAGCCCCGCACTATGCGGTTAAGAACAAAGTTGGCTGTAATAAGAATCGATGGGGAGGAACGCAGTGAGCCGCTATCACGAAGTTTATGAAAGCTGGAAACGCGATCCCATCGGTTTTTGGGCCGCCGCCGCCGAGGAAATCGACTGGATCAAGCCCGCGACCAAAATTTTCGACGCCAAACAAGGCCAATATGGCCGTTGGTTCGCTGGAGCGCTCTGCAATACCGCGTTCAATTGCCTTGACCGCCACGTGATCTCCGGCAAGCGACCGAATCAGCCCGCGCTCATCTATGACAGCCCGATGACGGGCACAAAACGCACCTACACTTACGCGGAGTTAACCGACGATGTCGCAGCTTTCGCAGCCGTGCTCCGCGATAAGGGCGTGAAAAAGGGCGATCGCGTCGTCATTTACATGCCGATGATTCCCGAAACGGTGATCGGTATGTTGGCTTGCGCCCGGCTGGGAGCCATCCATTCGGTGGTGTTCGGTGGGTTCGCCGCGCATGAGCTGGCGACACGCCTTAACGACGCCAAACCGAAGCTTATTCTCTCCGCCAGTTGTGGGCTGGAGCCGGGCCGCGTGGTGAAATACAAGCCGCTTCTTGACGCCGCCATTGAACAGGCCGACCACAAACCGGAAAGCTGCATCATCTTCCAGCGCCCGGAAGAACGCGCCGCGCTGATGCCCGGCCGGGATGCAGACTGGGCGCAGCTTTTCAATGACGCCAAGGTTCGCGGGAAACGCGCCGATGCGGCTATTCTCGCGGCGACCGATCCGCTTTACATCCTCTATACATCTGGCACCACCGGCCAGCCGAAGGGCGTTGTGCGCGACAATGGCGGGCATATGGTGGCGCTGAAATGGACCATGAAAAACCACTACGACATTAATCCGGGTGAGGTTTTCTGGGCCGCATCTGATGTTGGCTGGGTTGTGGGGCATTCCTACATCGTGTATGCGCCGCTCTTACACGGTGCGACCACCGTCCTTTACGAAGGCAAACCCGTGGGTACACCCGATGCAGGCGCGTTCTGGCGCGTGATAGATGAGCATAAAGTCGTGTCGCTGTTCACCGCGCCGACCGCTTTCCGCGCCATTAAAAAGGAAGACGCAAAAGGCGAATTCCTCAAGAAATACAATATCGAGCATTTCCGCTCGCTGTTCCTGGCTGGCGAACGCGCCGACCCGGACACCGTGAAATGGGCCGAAGACTTGCTGAATGTCCCGGTTATCGACCATTGGTGGCAGACCGAAACCGCATGGCCTATCGTTGGCAACCCGATGGGGCTTGGAAAACTGCCAGTCAAACGCGGCTCGCCGACGGTGCCCATGCCTGGCTACGATCTCCGCGTGCTTGATCTGAACAATAAGGAAGTGCCGCGCGGGCAAACTGGAGCGCTGTCCATCCGCTTGCCGCTGCCGCCCGGCTGCCTGGTATCTTTGTGGACTGGCGACGCCCGTTTCCGCAGCAGCTACCTGAAAGAGTTCCCCGGCTATTACAAAACCGCCGACGCCGGGTACATCGACAAGGACGGCTACGCCTTCATCATGGCGCGCACGGATGACATCATCAACGTGGCGGGCCACCGGCTTTCCACCGGCGCGCTGGAAGAGGTGATCGCTGAACATCCAGATGTGGCCGAATGTGCGGTGATCGGCGTGGCTGACGCGTTGAAAGGCCAAGTGCCGATGGGCTTCGTGGTGCTGAAATCGGGCGTAACGAAAGATAACGCCGTGATTGAAAAGGAAGTCGTGCAGAAAGTGCGTGACGAAATCGGCCCCGTAGCGGCGTTCAAGCTGGCGATTTGCTTGCAGCGTCTGCCGAAGACGCGGTCCGGCAAGATCCTGCGTGGCACCATGCGTCACATCGCAGATGGCGAGCCATATAAAATGCCCGCTACCATTGATGATCCGATGATTTTGAATGAGGTGAGCGACGTGCTGAAGGCGCACGGATTGGCGGGCGCTTCTGGAAAAACAGATAGCGCGAAAGCGTCCTGAGGGGCATTGCAACTTTCAAAAAACGGTCACGGCGCCTTAGCGGAGACGCCGTGACCGAAGCGAGCCGACCGCGGGGTTGAGTCGGCTCGAGAGTTTCTTTTGTTATTTCATTGGCTCTAGCGGCGCGTCTTCAGTGAATTCCACCTTCAGCCCGGCATAGGCTGCGGCGGGAGCCGACGTATAGCCGTAGACCTCCTCGTAATCTGTGTTGAGCATGTTTTCTACGCGCCCGAACAGCGTGATGCGGTCGTCGAGCTTGTAGGATGCGGCGACGTTCACCAGCAGGTAGTCGTCCAGCGTAACGCGTGGATTTAAGCCGTTGAAAATCGTGTCGTCCATCTTGCCGTTGTAGATGAGGCCCGCGCCGATTTGTCCGCGCCCGTCTGCAAATATGTAGTTCACATTGAGGCTGGCGGCGTGTTTCGGACGGCGGATTTCAGGCATTCCGTCCGGGTCTTTGGTGTCGGTATAAGTATACGAACCGGCGATATTCCAGTTCTCGGACGGCTTCAACGATAGCTTTACTTCCACGCCCTGACGCTTGCTTGTGCCATCGGCATTGATGTAGGTGAACTGCCACGCGGGAAGCGATGTATACGCGATTTCGTCTGTAAGATCGGCGTTGAAATAGGTCACGTCCACCTTGACGACGCCATCCAGGAAGGTTTGTTCCACGCCCGCATCCCAGCCGATGGATTGCTCCGGCGTTAGATTAGGATTGCCCACGAAGCCGCTATACAGTCCGAACTGCTCGAAAAACGTGGGGTTGGTGATGCCTTTGCCGTAAGAGGCGTGCACACGCGTGTTCGTCTGTTTGATGAGATATGATGCGCTGGTGCGGTAGGTCGTGGCGTCGTCGAATGCATCGTTCAGGTCGCGGCGTACATTGCCGGTGAGGAACAGCACGCCCCCGAACTCGCCGCGATATTCAGCGGCGAAACCGTTTTGGTCGCGGCTGGCGCTGGCAGAGGTCCAAGCGTCGTTGCTTTCAAAGCTTTCGTGCTTGTGTTCTACGAGCCCGGTGATGGTGTGCCGCGCGTTGAAGAACGATGGCGTGTCAATGATGACCGATGTTTCGTAGCCATAATGGCTCCGGTCGCCGTTGTTGAGCGAGGCATTCGCCCCTTTGGCGGTAAGATCATCGTCCAGATAATCGGCGAAAAGCTTGTGCTTCCAATGCTTGTTGAGCGTGTCGAGTTCGGCGGAAATGCGCGCCATACGTTGACGCCGGATGTTTTTGTCACCCGATGTATCGTCCAAGAGGCCGTCCCAATTTGCGTCGCGGTCAAAATCGTTGCGATTTTCCTGCAAGCGCGCCATGGCGTTTATGCGGAAATTCTCGGTCGGCGAGATGCCGCCGCGCGCGAAGATGGATTTTTGCTCCGAGCCGTCTTTCTCGTCACCGGAACGAGCGATGTTGTAGCCATCCGTTTTTTGGCCGGAAGCGGTGACGCTGAGA
The DNA here is from genome assembly GCA_037387425.1 of Alphaproteobacteria bacterium. Lineage (GTDB taxonomy): Bacteria > Pseudomonadota > Alphaproteobacteria > Rhizobiales > Rhodomicrobiaceae > JARRLC01. Next base: position 2,221 of record JARRLC010000002.1, on the reverse strand, counting down.
TAGCCTTTATCCGATCCACCAGACGCGCTGGCCGTGGCTCCGCGGGTGTTGAAGCTACCTATCTCGGCGCTCGCGGATACACGCGCCGGGCCTTTGCCCTTTTTCGTCACGATGTTGATAACGCCTGCTAGCGCATTACTGCCGTAGACACCACTTTGCGGCCCGCGCAGCACTTCGATGCGCTCGATATCTGCGGTGAGCAGTGTGGAGAAGTCAAAATCGCCGCTGTTAAGCGAGTTCACTTCCACGCCATCGATGCGCACCACAACATGATTGGCTTCAGCGCCGCGAACACGCGCCTGCGCCATGCTGCCCACACCGCCCGATTGGCCTACGGCCACACCAGGAATTTGACGCAACGCTTCGGCGGCGTGGCGAATCTGGCGCTGTTCCAGCTCTTCGCCAGTGATGACAGAATAGGCGCTGCCTGTTTTGTCGCCTTCAGCGGGAGTAAGCCCTGCCGATTCGATAACGATTTCAGGTAGTTCCTGTTGGCTTTGTGCATGAGCTAATGTGCTCAGCCCAAGACTGATTGCGCCCGTCGCTACGGATGCAGCGAGTACGCGCGAGAAAGTCGATAGTCGTTGATATGCCATGGTGGCCCCCATCTGTGTGTGATGGCGCACAAGGAGACCGCCGCCGCGCTACGCACGGCACATATAGAATATCGAGTAGGTTTCTGTGTCCTGTTCACGACGACCCTCCTGAACGCCCCATTCGAGGATCGCCACCACTGCGGAAAGAGCCGCTCCCACGCTTACCCCGAGCGTAGAATGGGTGACGCGGTGCAGGCAGGTCTCCTGGCTTTGCGGGTCAAAGCTTTACCCAGCCTTCCCAACGAAGTGTTCGTCAGTGGCCAATGGGTTTGCTCACCGCTTACAGTTGCGGGGACAGCCGCGGCTTAAAAGGAGTGCTCCCCCTTTTTCCGCGTTCCCTTTTCACCGCGCCGGTTGCCCGGCGGCGGACCTTCACCAGCTACATTGATTCCGCGCTCATCACGATTGGTCAATCGAGGATGAGGTGCATTACGGTTTGCAATGTTATTCTGTGCCCGGAGGGCAACATTGTGCTTTCGTAGTATATACTTGCAAACCGCGCTTGCGCAGCAAGAGTTCGTTCATGCCATCCACGATTTGATCTGGCAGCACAGCGATTTGCTCATACCCGTTGCGTTGATAAAACGCCAATGCGCGCGAGTTGAACGCCGAGCAGCACAGCCACAACCAGCGCTCATATGGTCCGGCCTGCTGGGCGAACCACTCAAGCAGCGCGGTTCCCAGGCCTTGGCCCTGATATGGCGGCAAAAGCGCCAGCAATTGCAGATATGGCCCACGCAGCCATCGCTCACGCACAGCGACGACGCCAGCGGGGACGCCGTCCACGAAGACGGCCATGCGCTGTAGCGCCGGATCTTCGTTTTTCATGAACGCGGTCATAAGCTCGGGTTGGAAGTTCAGACTTACCCACGGTTCAATGCCCGCAATCGCCGGACCGAGCACATCAGCCAGTTCTGGCGTCATCTCGAACAGCTCAAAAGCTGGCGCGGAAGGGCCAATTTTCTGATTCATAATTTGCCTGCCTCATAAACGAGTGATGTCTTTCGAAGATGTTCGAAAGACTTGATCTATGGTCACCGATCTATAAAAGCGGGCCAGGCGGCAGGGGCGGAACTCTTTCTCCTACGGTGTTTTCGCGGGTGTTTCCGACGCAATCGTACCACATCATAACGGTTGGTGTCACCAGGGCGGCGATCATAGCATGTGGATACGATTTCCGGCTTGCCCGCTGCCATTAGCTCGCTGACGGTCACGAACTCATAGCCGCGCTTGCGCATTGCCGGAATGAACAGCGGCAGCGCTTTGGCGGTGTTCCATCCATGCCCGTTGGCGTGCGCTATGATGATAGAGCCAGGCTTCCCCTCGGTTAGGACGGCGCGCGCGATGCTTCTGGCGCTGGTGTGGCGGCTTGGATCGACAGTTGATACATCCCATTGGATTGCGAAAAGCCCGGCCTTCGCCACTTCCTGCATGGCCCCGGTATGGCACGCCCCAAACGGGAAGCGGAAGACTTTCGGCAGTTCCGGAGCATGAGCGAGGTTTTGCTCAGGCTTCTCTTTCACGCAGCTTCTCATGCCAAGCGCTTTGCGCGTGATGTCGTAAGCCGCTGTCGCGCCAAGAATTTCGTTCGTTACCGCGCGTCCCTTAGCGACGTGCAGGTTGAT
>JARRLC010000001.1:0-81786 GCA_037387425.1 Alphaproteobacteria bacterium | reverse complement strand
GAACTAAAAAACAAAACCTAACCGTTTGGGGAATTTGCAATGCGCATCCACACATTTGCACTTGCCATCTGCTTAGCCACGCTGTTGACAGTGCCGGCCTGGTCGCTGGATTGCCGTCCGCAAAGCAGCGATGTGGTAAGTATCGGCAAGCACGCAGCGCATTACTACGCGAAACGCGCCCTGCTGCGGAAGATTGCCGCTGAAAAAAGCAGCGCAATCGCTACAAATGGAAAGGCTGTGCACGTAACTAAGCCAGTCATTACCTGCAAGCCATTTCCCAATCTTCTTGGCGCCGACGAATGGGAATGTTTTGGCAAGGCGAAAGTCTGTGTAGAAATAAGCCGCTGAGCTATTCCTCAGACGCCAGCACATCAATGTCTGCATTCGTATAAACGAGAGCATTTATTCCGCGAAGCCCTTCGCTGCGGATATTCGAAACTTGCGCTTTCGAAGCCCCACATCACGCTAATTTCAATAGGCTAAACCGCGTCGTCCCACTAATTTTTTTGTGGAGAGAACCGCATAACTGGCGTCGCGAAAGGTTCGCGATCTTAAATGGCCCACGTTTCATTGCGCGGAGGACTGAGTCGCACGTGTTCGGCTTAGAGTCATTCTCACGCGAATTCTTCATACCGTAGCCAAGTCGCGTATTTCTCCAGCAAAATTGCCGTATTGGCGAGCTGGCAACAATATCAAAGCTATACGGAGGACGCCTGATGGCACGAGTAGCAGTTGTAACCGGAGGTACAAGAGGAATTGGAGAAGCTATCTCGCGGGCACTAATGGAAAAAGGCTTCCGTGTTGCGGCAAATTATAGTTCGAACGATGACGTTGCCCATCAATTCCAGTGTGAAACGGGTGTCCCCATCTACAAATGGGACGTAGGCGACTACAACGCTTGCGCCAGCGGGTTAAGACGCGTGGAAAATGAGGTCGGCCCCATAGACGTGCTCGTCAATAATGCCGGCATCACCCGTGACGCAATGATGCACAAAATGACCCCTGAAATGTGGAACGATGTGATCCAAGTCAATCTCACGTCCATGTTCAATATGACGCAACCTATCATTGAAAATATGCGCAATCGCGGATGGGGGCGCATTATCAACATTTCGTCCATCAACGGACAAAAAGGGCAAATGGGGCAGGTCAATTACTCAGCCGCCAAGGCCGGAGTGATCGGCTTCACCAAGGCGCTAGCCCAGGAAAACGCGCTCGTCCATCAACGGACAAAAAGGGCAAATGGGGCAGGTCAATTATTCAGCCGCCAAGGCCGGAGTGATCGGCTTCACCAAAGCGCTAGCCCAGGAAAACGCGCGCAAAGGCATTACCGTCAATTGCGTTGCGCCGGGGTATATCGACACGGAGATGGTGTCGTCTGTTCCCGCAAAAGTGTTGGAAGGCATCGTCGCGCAGATCCCGACGGGGCGTCTCGGTCAAGCAACGGAAATCGCCCGGTGCGTAGCGTTCCTCGCGTGTAACGATGCCGCGTTCATCACAGGCACGACCATCACAGCAAACGGCGGACAGTATATTCTTGGCTAAGCCACTATAATGCTTAGCTCGAAATAGCTTGCCGCAAATTAACGTAGACTTTCAGGCCGGAAGCGCTAAACGCGCTTCTGAAGGCGGGCATATGCTCAAAACGTAGAAATGTCTTTACTTCTCCTAAAATTGGCTCGTTGCTAAAGCCTGTGGTAGTCGATAAAAATAATTTTACCCAGGGAGGGTTCATAAGCATCGCACCATCACGAATGATGTGGCGTTTAAAGGCGAGGCGTTCTGCCGATCAACATTGCTGCCCAGGTTAGAACAACGCTCTGACAGTAAGGTTGAGCATATTGGCGAACGAAGTGGTTTGAAAAAACGCTATCGTACTCTTTTCATCTCGGATGTACATCTAGGTGCGAAAGGTGCTCAAGCATCGTTGCTTGTTGATTTCTTGAAGAACCACGACGCTGATACATATTACCTTGTCGGCGATATTATCGATTTCTGGAGCATCAAGCGTACGCCGTACTGGCCGCAATCGCATAACGACGTCGTACAGAAGCTATTGCGAAAAGCGCGCAAAGGCGCACGGATCGTCTACATCCCCGGTAACCACGACGAAGCGTTGCGCATCTATTGCGGGCAGAAGATCGGCGGCGTCGAGTTTCAGCACAACGACATTCACATCACGGCGGACGGCGCCCGCATCCTGGTCATGCATGGCGACGAATTCGATGTTGTGATCCGTTATGTTAAGTGGTTGGCGCTATTGGGAGATTGGGCCTATGTTATAGCATTAGGACTAAACGAAGCTTTCAACCGCGTGCGTCGATTGTTCGGGTTTTCATATTGGTCGCTTTCAGCGTATTTGAAGCAAAAGGTTAAAAAAGCAGTGAATTTCGTGGGCGACTTTGAAACAGCGCTGGTTAGCGAGGCCCGCCGCCATTCCGCGCATGGCATTATTTGCGGACACATCCACCTTGCTGCGAAACACGATCTGAAGGGGATACTTTATATGAATTGCGGTGACTGGGTAGAAAGCGCCACCGCAATCGGAGAAACTCACGACGGCGAGTTCGAAATCATCTACTGGTCCAAGAACCGCAACACAAAAGCATCCTCGGCAACGCTGCCAGACTCTTCCGACAGGGCCTAATGCGCATCTTCATCGCAACCGACGCATGGCGTCCACAGATCAACGGCGTGGTCAATACCTATCTGCATATTGGCGAGCAACTCGTGCGGCTGGGACACGAAGTGGAATTTCTGACCCCAGAGGATTTTAAAACACTCCCGTTGCCGACATACCCCGAAATCCGCTTGGCGTTGATCCGCCCAGCCCACGTGAAGCAGCGCATCGAAGCTTTCCGCCCGGATTACATCCATATCGCTACGGAAGGCACCATTGGACTGGCGACCCGGCGCTATTGCCTGCGAGCAGGACGGCCGTTTACAACGAGCTATCATACGCGGTTCCCTGAATATTTATCCGCGCGCATGCCGGTACCGCTCTCTTGGGGCTATGCGCTTGAGCGCTGGTTTCACCAACCCAGCGTGAGCGTCATGGTATCAACCCGTTCGCTATTAGACGAATTGCACGAAAAGGGATTGCAACGGTTAAGTCTATGGTCGCGCGGAGTGGATACCGACATGTTCCGTCCACGTGATGTGCGCCGTTTCGGTGCGGAAAAGCCAGTGTTCATTTATGTGGGACGCGTGGCGGTGGAAAAAAATATTCACGCTTTCCTCGATTTAGAATTACCAGGCCGCAAAGTCGTCGTGGGCGGAGGACCGCAGCTCAACAAACTGCAAACGGCTTATCCAGATGTTACGTTCACCGGACCGCTGACCGGCGAGACGCTAGCCGAAGCGTTCGCCTCGGCGGATGTATTCGTGTTCCCCAGCCGCACAGACACATACGGCATCGTGCTTCTCGAAGCCATGGCCTCAGGGGTGCCAGTTGCCGCCTATCCTGTCACCGGACCGAAAGACGTAGTGCCCCACGGCACGAGCGGATTCCTTCACGAAAACTTGCAAACCGCTGCATTAGAGGCTTTGTCACTCGACCGTAACGCTTGCCGGAATTATGCTCTGGGCTTCAGTTGGGCGGCCTGCGCCGAACAATTCTTAGAAATAGCGATCGAAGGACACCGCCTTGCCAGAAAATCTCGCCCTACCTGATATCGGCGACGTGCGGAATGCCGCAGATCGCATCGCGAAACATGCCGTGCGAACACCGCTCATCGAATCGCCGTTTCTCAACGAACGCATGGGCGCGCGCGTTTTGCTAAAGGCTGAAGTGCAGCAACGTACAGGCAGTTTCAAATTTCGCGGCGCTTTCAATGCCGTATCGCAACTCGACGCTGCGCATTTTCCGGGAGGCGTGGTGGCATGCTCTTCGGGCAACCACGCGCAAGGCATCGCGGAAGCCGCAAGGGTTTGCGGCGTGCCAGCCGTGATCGTCATGCCAGAAGATGCGCCAGCGCTCAAAATTGCCCGCACAAAGCGATCGGGCGCGGAAATCGTGCTTTACGACCGCTACAAGGAAAGCCGTGAAGCCATCGCTGAGGCCATTGCTTCAGAGCGCAAAGCGGCGTTCGTGGCGCCGTTCGACAACTTCCATGTGATCGCAGGGCAGGGCACTGTGGGGCTGGAGCTGATCGCACAGGCAAAGGCAGCGGGTGCAGAGGCGCTGGAAGCCGTGCTAACGCCCGCGAGCGGTGGCGGTTTAGCAGCGGGCACTGCGCTTGCGGTAAAAGACGCCAATCCTGCCTGCAAGGTTTACGTGGTTGAGCCGGAAGGGTTTGACGATCACGCCCGCTCACTGGCGAGCGGCAAGCGGGAAAGTAATTCGCCCGGCCGCACGTCCATTTGCGATGCGCTGCTGATGCCTCAACCGGGCAAGCTCACCTTCGCCATGAATCGGGAGCGGCTGGACGGCGGGCTCGTCGTATCCGACGACGAAGTGCGTGCGGCTGTCGCGTTTGCGTTCCACGAGTTGAAGCTTGTCGTGGAGCCGGGCGGTGCGGTGGCGCTGGCGGCACTTTTGAGCGGGCGTTATACTCCTGGCGGGCGGCCTGTTGGTGTGGTGCTTTCGGGCGGAAACATCGATCCGGCGATGCTGAGCGAAATACTTGAGTGGAACGCCCGCCGTCAGACCCCATAACCGTAGTGAAACGGGCTGAAATTTTATGACAACACTGTTCGAAGCCGCTGGTATGGAAGAAGGCGCACCGCGTCCGCTGGCGGATCGTCTGCGCCCCAAAACGCTCGACGAAGTGGCCGGGCAAGATCATCTTCTGGGGCCGGACGGCATTTTGCGACGGATGCTGGAAAAAGGCAGCTTGCGTTCGGTTGTGTTCTGGGGACCGCCGGGAACTGGCAAAACCACTGTCGCCCGTCTGGTGACGGAAAAAGCCAAGCTCCACTTCGAGCAGCTTTCCGCCATCTATTCTGGCGTGCAGGATTTACGCCGCGTGTTCGATGCCGCCCGCGCGCGCCGCCAAACGGGCCTCGGCACAGCGCTGTTCGTGGACGAAATCCACCGTTTCAACCGCGCGCAGCAAGACAGTTTCTTGCCGGTGATGGAAGACGGCACGATTATGCTCATTGGCGCCACCACCGAGAACCCGTCATTCGAGCTGAACGGCGCGCTTTTGTCGCGAGCAACGGTGCTCACCTTCAAGCGGCTGGACGATACCGCGCTGGAAGGACTGCTCGCCCGCGCGGAGGGGGCCGAATCCCGCCCGCTACCGCTTGATGCTGAGGCCCGCACGCAGCTCATCGGCATGGCGGACGGCGACGGCCGCGCCATCCTCAACATGGCCGAGAGCGTCTACGCCACCACGTCCCCCGGCGAAGCACCGCTTGATGCTAGCGGCCTGGTGGACATCGTGCAGCGCCGCGCGCCGCTCTACGACAAGAACCGCGATGGCCATTACGATCTCATCAGCGCGCTGCATAAGTCGGTGCGCGGTTCCGACCCTAACGCCGCGCTTTACTGGCTGGCGCGCATGCTATCCGGCGGCGAAGACCCGCTGTACATTACGCGACGCGTGGTGCGCATGGCGGTGGAGGACATCGGGATGGCCGATCCGCAAGGGCTGGTGCAGGCGCTCGCCGCCAAGGACGCCTACGAATTCTTAGGCTCGCCCGAAGGCGAATTGGCCATCGCGCAGGCGGTTATCTATCTGGCGACCGCGCCAAAATCTATCGCCGCCTATACGGGCTTCAAGGCGGCCATGCGCACCGCGAAGGAACACGGCTCATTGCCGCCGCCAAAGCGCATTCTCAACGCCCCCACCAAATTGATGGCCAAGGAAGGCTACGGCGAGGGCTATATTTACGATCCCGATACGCCGGAGGGCTTTTCCGGACAGAACTACTTCCCGGACGATATGGCGCGCCAACAATTTTATACCCCGCGCGGACTCGGCTTCGAAAAGGAAGTCGTCCGGCGGCTGGAATATTGGGCGAAGTTGCGCAATTCGCGGCAGAGATCGTGATGGGGCTTACAATATTCAATCCATCCTACGTCCTGTTGGATGGGTAGAGCGGCACCGTGAACCCCACCATAAATAACGCACACGCCTCATTTTCATATCAACGTCGCAAATACCCATTCCCAAGCGCACAAATTTTCACGAAACACTTGCACCAACGCTCTGGCGGCGCGATAAGCCGTCTAAAGCGGAGACACATGAGACAGGTCATGAAAAGCAACAAGCTCGTACTATCTGGCGTTCAGCCGACTGGCAATCTGCACCTGGGGAATTACCTCGGCGCGATCATGAAATTCGTCGATTTGCAGAAAGAAGCGCAATGCCTTTACTGCGTCGTTGATTTGCATGCGATCACCGTATGGCAGGAGCCGGACGAATTGCTGCACAACACCCGCGAGGTGACGGCCGCTTATATCGCCGCCGGGATCGATCCAGAAAAGCACATCATCTTCAACCAGAGCCGGGTCTCTGAACACGCCGAACTGGGCTGGATACTGAATTGCGTGGCGCGTCTTGGCTGGCTGAACCGCATGACGCAGTTCAAGGAGAAGGCGGGCAAGGATCGCGAAAAGGTTTCTGTCGGGCTATACGACTATCCGGTGCTGATGGCTGCCGATATTCTCGTATACCGCGCGACGCATGTTCCTGTGGGCGACGACCAGAAACAGCACCTGGAGCTGGCTCGCGACATTGCGCAGAAGTTCAACAACGACTTCTCCGAGACCTGCGCGAAAGCTGGCTTCAAGGACGGCTTCTTCCCGCTGCCGGAGCCGCTGATTTCCGGCCCGGCAACGCGTGTCATGTCACTGCGCGATGGCGCCAAGAAAATGAGCAAGTCGGATGCGTCCGATATGTCGCGCATCAACCTCACCGACAACGCCGAGGAAATCGCCAAGAAGGTCAAAAAGGCCAAAACCGACCCTGAGCCTCTCCCTTCCGAGGAAAAGGGCCTGGAGGGCCGTCCGGAGGCTGACAACCTCATTGGCATTTACGCGGCGCTCACCCGTACCGATAAGGCGGCGGTGCTGACCGAATACGGCGGTGCGCAGTTCTCCAAGTTCAAAACCGCGCTCGTCGATCTGGCAGTGGAAAAGCTGGGCCCGCTCGGTGCGGAAATGAAACGCCTCACCGAAGACCGCACGTATATTGACGGTGTGTTGAAAAAAGGCGCCGAACGCGCCCGCGCCATCGCCGAGCCAAATATGCGCAAGGTCCGCGAGATTGTGGGTTTTTTGCACGATTAGAAAGAAATGAGGGCGACTTGCGCGCTGCGGTCGCCCTTCTTCTCATCAAATACGCGAATTTCCGCCATCACCGCTTGACGGACCGCGCAGCGTAGAGTACCTAGTTTCACGACGATGCTACCTACCACGGTAGCGCGCTGGGGGTGTAGCTCAGTTGGTTAGAGTGCCGGCCTGTCACGCCGGAGGTCGCGGGTTCGAGCCCCGTCACTCCCGCCAGTGTTTCAAATCAGCTTTTTTGTTGACCTGATGGCGTTGTGTTTGCCGCAACCGGCAACGCCTATATTTTCCCTTTTTTGCCATTCCCGTACATAAAATTCCGTTCGATTAACCTCACGGAAGTGGTTGAATGGTATGGTGATTTTGTCTTGAGATTGCGGCGCGTCACTGAGCTTAAGAGCACTTCCAGCAAAAGTTGTATGACTTTTGCGCTCGCGGAAGTGCGCTAAGTAAAAACTGCACTTCCAGCAAAAGTTGCATGACTTTTGCGCTCATGGAAGCGCGCTAAGTAAAAAACTGTGCTTCTTAGCCAAAGGTCGCATGACTTTTGGGCACGCGGAAGCGCGGCATAAAAAGAACCTGAGTGTTGGATGCGAGCACAAAACAGTGCAAGCGGAATACGCTCAAAAGTTTGGCCATGCCCCCCCGGCCAACAGGGTTCCTGGTTCCCCATGAAGGTCTGGGAACCCTGTAAACATACAGCCGGACAACCGGCACAACTACGCTCCAACTAGCGTGCGGTACCCGCCAGACCGCACGCCTTTTTCGTATTTGCGAGAGATTATTTGCTAACCAGCGTGCGTTCTGTTCACGCTATTGACGCATCACGCGTGCCCGACTTCGCTAACCAAGAACGAGGGATGAACGCCAAGCTTGGCCATCGCCATTTCGTATTTGCGCTCAACTTGAGGATCAAAAACGATATCGGGATCAGCCGGACATGTGAGCCAACCGTTGAGCTGTATCTCGCTTTCGAGTTGTCCCGGCGCCCATTGCGCATATCCCAGCGCGAGAAGCGCTTTCACTGGCCCGACCCCGGACGCAATGGCCCGCAAGACATCAACCGTTGCGGTCAATGAAACTTTGCTGTCTATCTTCAGCGTGCTGTTGGCTATGAAATAGTCCGCCGAGTGCAACACGAACCCCCGCGATTGTTCCAGCGGGCCGCCCGTATACACCGTGAAATTATCAAGCGAAAACAGGATATCGGCGCTGACATCGCGTTCGCCTTTCTGCTCGCCAGGAAAAATATCGAGCTGCTCCAACAATTTTGGAAACGTGATGCCCGGCGCACGCTGATTGACGACGATCCCCATCGCGCCTTCTGCTGAATGCGCGCACATATAAACCACCGTCCGATCAAAATACGGATCCATCATGGATGGCATAGCCAGCAGCAATTGGCCGTCCAGATATCCGGTGCTTTCCTGTGCCATACTTTGTAGCCCACTCCGTGCCATATATTCAGAATACCCGTAACTAGTACCGCCCGCAACAAGTTCGCACCCCATTTGCCATACACGCGCAAACGAACTTATTGCGGATAAAGCTGTACTATTGTCAAAAGCTTGCTTGTACGCATAACCCGCCAGAAGTTCTATACGAGATTGCGGCAAACGCGTTAGAACTTCCGTCGGGGCATACTAGTACAGCCCGCAACAAGTTCGCCCCCCATGCCATACGCGCGCAAGCGAACTTGTTGCAGATAAAGCTGTACTATTGTCAAAAGCTTGCTTGTACGCTTAACCCCACCAGAAGTTCTATGCGAGCTTGCGGCAAACATGTTAGAACCCTCGGCGGGGCGTACTAGTGGCATCTGTGTAGAGTATTAAGAGCTTGATGCCGATAAAAATCACCATATATGTGGCCATGTATGTGACCTCACATCAGCGTGATACGTTTGTGTGCCACTTGTTTTCTTACAACGAAGCACTTCAAATCACATAGAATAGGTTATCGCCTCTTTTGTGAGGCATGTAATCTAATCCCTCAATTTACGAAAGGAACATTCATGACGATTGCAATTGGCAGCCCTCTCCCAGACGTCGCCTTGCGCGTGGTAACGCCAGATGGCGTGACGGAAACAACGACTGCCGAATTGTTTGGTGGAAAACGCGCGGTAATGTTCGCGGTTCCCGGTGCGTTTACGCCGACTTGTCATAATAGTCACTTGCCGGGCTTTCTGTTCAATGCCGATAATTTCAAAGCCAAAGGCGTGGATTTCATCGCTTGCACCGCTGTGAACGATCCGTTCGTAATGCGCGCCTGGGCATCCGCAACTGGAGCAGAAACAAACATCACATTTCTGGCCGACGGCAGTGCAGACCTGGCCAAGGCGCTGGGGCTTGAGCTGGACGCATCGGCAGCGGGATTAGGCTTGCGCTCCAAGCGGTACTCAATGCTCGTGGAAAATGGCGTGGTTAAAGCTCTGAACGTTGAAGCAGACGCCTCCAAGGCCGAAACGAGCAACGCTGAAACGCTGTTGGCGTCGCTATAACTACCCATTAGCAGTAGTATAACCGGGGCGGGAGAATTGATTTTCCTGCCCCAGAATTATTATGGCATGTGTTCTGATTAATTAGCGGCAAGCACTTGGTAACGGCGTGGATATTCAGTTTTTTATAACTGTTAATTTGATGATGCTGTCGCTGCTGGCGGTAGCAGTCACCTTGATTTCCCGGCGCTCAGGCGGCGAAGCGTGGATTACGATCAACGCAGTACTGGTGCTGATAGGATCGGCAGCGCTTTACTTTTTTCCCGCATGGTCTGGCATAATTATGATCTGCGCGGCTGTGCCGTTAGTGCTCGTCCCTGCCCTTCTTTCAGCGATGGCACGACGACGCGCCTCACAAAACCGTTTGCAGGACGCCGCATTTTATTCGCGGTTAGCATCTTTTCTGCATCCGGTGAAGCAAAGCCATTTCAATTCAGAGCTAATGCAAGCGCTCGCCATTACTGATAGCGAAGCCAGCATTGCGGCGCTTTCAAAGTTAGAGGAAAACGCCACTCCGGAACAACTAGCCATCGTCCACGGCTGGATTTGCCGTGCACGGGATGACTGGGAAGGCGCGCTGAAAGCAACCGAAGGCATGCACACTAACCCTAACGTTGCGGTTTTGCGGGTGCGTGCGTTTGGCGAAATCGGACGTTTAGACGAAATGGCGCACGCTTACAATCAAGCGAAAACGCTGCTTTCCGGTGCGCAATTATTTCACACGCAGCTTTTCGTGTTGGCGTTTTGCGGACGGCTGGAAGGCGTCGGCTTCATGATACAGCATCAACTTGACATGCTGCCCGATGACGCCAAAGCCTATTGGGCCGCTGTCGCCGCGCTCAGCTCTGGCAACGAGGCGGACGAAGCGCGCCAGATTTTCCACGAGATCGCGGAGACCGGCACCGAAGAGCGTGTGCGCGTTGCGGCAAGGCGGCGGCTGGTGCAAACGCCAGGAGACGCCCCGATTACGCTCAGCCCTGAAACGGCGGCGGTGGCCGACAATATCGAAGCACGGTTGCGCCTGAACGCCCAGCGTTACGCGATAGATTTCCGCCAGATCCCTGCGACGCTTTCGCTGCTGGCTGTCATCGTCGGGATGTATTTTATCGAGATTTTGCGCAATGGCACGGAAGACACAACCATACTCATTGAAATGGGGGCTTTATGGCCGCCGCTGCTGCTTGAAAATGGCGAGTGGTGGCGTATCGGAACGGCGCTATTTCTGCATTTCGGCACGCTGCATGTGCTGGTGAACAGCGTATCGTTGTTTCTGGTGGGCAGGATTGTGGAAAACCTTGTGGGCTCAGTGCGTTTGCTCACGGTCTTTCTATTGGGAGGAATGATTTCCTCGCTGGCCGTTTTGGCGGCAATGGCGTTTGGGCTAACGCACTACGCGGTGCTTATTGGGGCATCTGGCGCGATATTCGCTATCCTCGGGCTGGAAGCCTCGCGCCAGATGCTCAACTGGTTGAAATCGCGCGACATTCTCGACAGCCGGGAATTGATGTTACTGCTCGTTATCGTGTTTGTTCAGTTCAGTATTGATTTGAGCATCCCTGAAATCAGCTTCACGGCGCATGCGTCCGGTTTGCTGGGGGGACTGATTATCGGGCTGGTCATGGCGCTAACAAACGGCGGACGTCTGGAACGAGCGCCGGAAGTCTAATGCGGGGACGATATGCCCCCATGTTTGATAGCGGCTATCGTCAGCTGCGGGGCAAGTAGGGCGTCAGATCCCAAAGTTTCATCGTCTCATCCTTGCTGCCAGAAAGGGCCATACGGCCATCAGGGGAAAAGGCCACTGAATAGACCGAGCCAGTATGCCCTTTGAAGGTGCACAGCTCCCGGCCCGCGACCACATCCCAGAGTGCGATTGTCATGTCCTTGCTGCCTGAGAGGGCGGTTCGGTTATCCGGGGAGAGAGCAACCGAGGTAACATTGCTACTGTGTCCAGTGAAAGTGCGTAGTTCTTGCTCGGCAACCACATCCCAGAGTTTTAACGTCTTGTCGGCGCTGCCGGAAAGAGCAGTGCGGCCATCAGGGGAAAAGACGGCTGAGAAGACAAGATCAATATGCCCTTTAAGGGTGCGTAATACTTTTCCTGTGCCCACATCCCAAAGTTTTAGCGTCTTATCAGCGCTACTGGAAAGGGAAGCGAATCCATCAGGCATGAAAGTAACTGAGGTAACCATCTCGCTATGCCCCGAAAAGGTACGTATTACTTTGCCTGTCTCCACATCCCAGAGTTTCAGTTTTTTGTCTTGGCTGCCGGAGAGAACGGTACGGCCATCAGGTGAGAAGGCGACCGAAAGGATAGGGGCGGTATGTCCCGAGAAGGTGTGCAGTATCCGACTTGAAGTTGCATCCCATAATATGAGCATTTTGTCGGCGCTGCCGGAAAGAACGGTGCGGCCATCCGGAGAAAAAGCAACAGAATGAACCCAGCCAGTATGCCCCTCGAATGTGAGTAGCTCCCGGTTTGTGCCCACTTCCCAAAGTTTCAACGTGTTGTCCCAACTCCCGGAAAGGATGGTGCGGCCATCCGGAGAGAAAGCGGCTGAGTGAACCATACCGCCATGTTCCGTAAAAGTATGGATTGGTTGTTTTGTGTTCTGCTGCCTTGGGATACTCACGCCTGCACTGGGCGTATCTTTCCCAATATCAGGCCCTTCAATTCGGAGTTTTTCAGTGGGTGCTGGCGGTGGTAGGATCAACTCGCTACCAGTAGAGTTAGAAATCGGCGGCAGTTTCATGCTCGATATACTAGGCGTACTCGGCGTCAGCGAAGTGCCCAGCCCTGGCAGATCATGCAGTTCGCAATCAAATAACTGCGGCAAGGCTCCGCGCATTTGCCAACCGATATAGCGCACGCCATTATGCTCGAACAGCACCGGCGCCTTGTCGGGATTGGATGGACGCACCGCTAAGTGCTGCGGGCGGATATCTTCCAGCACCGCCCACGGATTGGCGAGCATGGCGCATTCCATTTTATCCGGTGTTGCGATCAGCCCGGACGAAACGATTTCCTCCCCCAGCGCCGCCTGCACCGGCTCCAACGATGATCGTACGTCGCGCAAATCGATAGGACGGTGGGCCGCTCCAGTTGTGTCGCGCAGTCCCTCAACGCTCGGCGCATAGAGGATGTTATCGCTGAGCCGCTTAATCTCGGTTCTCATACCACCGAGCTCATTCAACACACGCTTGGAGTCATCGCCTTTTGCCAGCGTACTGCCGAATAACTTGGCAATGCTGATCGCTTCGGAAACGCCGCCAACAATAGAAAGAATGGTGCCAATACTGAACATAAGGCTAACCTATGAAATGCCCCTGAACACACACGCGAGAACTCATAGTCTTCTTATTACATTATCGCATAAGCTCCGGCAACAGATCAGCCAATCGCATCGCGACGCAATAATAGCTTTGATATTCAGGTGCTTCCGCCAACGCAGCTATACCTGATGCCGGGCGCGCGCGCCGCGTTCAATGGCGGCTATCGTCAGCTTGTCGAGCTTGAGCGCATCGCGAAGCAACTCTAAGAAGCGGATTTCCTCGTTGCTCACATCGCGGTCCACGGCGGCGATTTCCACCGCGAGCGCATAGGCGGTTTCGTGGAAGCGCTTCGGTAACGACTGCGCTATGGTATGGAGGATATTATCCAGCCCGTCGTCGTCGCTGAGGATTTCGCCGCAGGCTTCCGCTGTTTTCACAAGGTGATCCAGGTCAAACGACGCGAACACCGGCAATTGGCTAACGATTGAACCGATCTTGCTCAGTTCATTGTCGGAGATGATCTGGTCAACCGCCGACATAGTCACCATGGTATATATTAGAGTTTCCTGAATGGAGGGCTGTGAAGTCATACGGCTGATCCTTTTAATGTGGCTTCCGTGCACCAATCTCTTTGTTATGGATTCTAACGCCGTGATCAACCCCAGAAGAGCGGGAAAACTGCATTGAGGGTGAATTGACGCGTTGCAGCATGACCATTACGGTCAGGTTTCCTCGGGCGCAATGGTTGCTCCCACATTGACTTAGGCAAAATATCATGACGACGACGGACCGCGATTGGATGGAAGCGGCCAGTGCCAGTAAGGCTTGGCCATTCGAGGAAGCACGCAAACTTGTGGAGCGCTCGAAGAAGAAATCCAAACGTGGCGGCGATGGCGCAATGCTGTTTTCCACCGGCTTTGGCGCGTCCGGCCTACCTCATATCGGAACGTTTGGCGAGGTGGCGCGCACAACCATGGTGCGGCGCGCCTACGAAGTGCTGACCGGCGAGAAAACGCACCTGATTAGCTTTTCCGACGATATGGACGCGCTGCGCAAAGTGCCCGAGAACGTGCCCAACAAAGAGATGATGACCGCCAATCTCGGCAAGCCGGTTACAAGCATCCCTGACCCATTCTCGAACGAATATCCAAGTTTCGGCGCGCATAATAACGCGCGGCTGCGGAAGTTCCTCGACCGTTTCGAGTTTGACTATGAATTCCAGTCAGCGACGGATTGCTACAAGGCCGGCGTGTTTGACGAAACGCTTCTCAGGATGCTTGAGGTCTACGACAAGGTGATGCAGATCATCTTGCCGACCTTGAGAGAGGAGCGTCGCAAAACCTACTCGCCGTTTCTGCCAATCTGTCCGCGCACAGGGCAGGTGCTGCAAGTGCCGATGGTCGAGCGCAATCCGAAGAAAGGCACGATCGTCTATATCGATCCGGAGACCAGCGAGAAGGTGGAGACCCCGGTTACTGGCGGGCACGTAAAATGCCAGTGGAAGGCCGACTGGGCGATGCGCTGGACCGCACTTGGCGTCGATTACGAAATGGCGGGTAAGGATCTTATCGACTCCGTAACGCTGTCTTCAAAGATTTGCCGCGCGCTGGGCGGTACGCCGCCGGAAGGTTTCAATTACGAGCTTTTCCTGGATGACAGAGGCGAGAAAATTTCCAAGTCCAAAGGCAACGGGCTCACGATAGATGAATGGCTGCGTTACGCCACACCGGAAAGTCTTTCGTTATTCATGTTCCAGAAGCCGCGCACAGCGAAGCGCCTATACTTTGACATCATCCCGAAGAACGTTGACGAATACCTGACATTCCTCAGTAATTACGCGAAAGAAACACCGGAGCGGCAGTTGGCAAATCCCGTTTGGCATATTCACTCTGGTAAAGTGCCTAGCGTTGATATGCCGGTGAGCTTTAACTTGCTGCTCAACCTTGTCAGCGCGTCGAACTCTGAGGATAAGAGCGTGCTGTGGGGCTTCATCCGCCGCTATATGCCGGGTGCGACGCCGGAAACTCACGCTGAGCTTGATCGGCTGGTGGGCTACGCCATCGCCTATTTCCACGACTTCGTGAAGCCTGCCAAGCAATACCGTGCGCCAACCGATGAAGAACGCGCCGCAATGGTTGAGCTTTACGAAAAATTCGGGGCGCTCTCTGCCGACGCTTCCGCTGAAATCATTCAAAACGAGGTGTACGCGGTGGGGAAGGCGCACAACTTCGAGCCGCTCCGCGCATGGTTCCAGGCGCTTTACGAGGTGCTTCTGGGGCAGAGCCAAGGGCCGCGCTTCGGGTCGTTCGTCGAGCTGTACGGCATCACCGAGACGCGGGCGATGATCGCAAGCACGCTGGGACTGGAAACCGCAGAAGCGGAACCGAAAGCAAAAGCGAAAGCGAAGTCAAAAGCATCGGGCGCTAAAGCCAACGCCTGAAACGGCATGACATTGTCGCCATCGAAGGTCGTCCGCGATTTGCTCAAGTGGTATGATGGCGCGGCGCGGGAATTGCCGTGGCGTGCACCGCCGGGAGCGTCCTCCGTCCCCGTCGATCCGTACCGCGTGTGGCTATCTGAAATTATGCTGCAACAGACGACCGTGAAGGCCGTCATTCCCTATTTCCAGGCGTTCGTGGCGCGCTGGCCCACGGTGGATGCGCTCGCCCGCGCTGATCTGAACGACGTGCTCGCCGCCTGGGCCGGGCTCGGCTATTACTCGCGGGCGCGCAACCTGCATGCCTGCGCGCGCGAAGTGGCCACGCAGCACGATGGCCGTTTCCCGGCGGATGAAACCGCTTTGCACACGCTGCCAGGCATCGGCCCATATACGGCTGCCGCAATTGCAGCCATCGCGTTTGGACTGCCCGCCACAGTGGTGGACGGCAATGTGGAACGCGTGGTTGCGCGGCTTTTTGCGGTGAAAGCACCGTTACCGGGTGCAAAAGCCGAACTCCGTCGGCTGGCGGCTGAGCTCACGCCACGGAAACGTCCGGGCGATTTCGCGCAAGCCATGATGGACCTGGGAGCTTCCATTTGCGCGCCGCGCACGCCGCTGTGTGCGGAATGTCCGCTGGCACGTCATTGCGCCGCCTATGCGCAAGGGATCGCCGCCGCGTTGCCCGCGCGATCGCCAAAGCCGGAACGTCCGGTACGGATTGGCGTGGCGTTCGTGGCTATCCGCGAGGATGGAGCGGTGTTGTTGCGTAGGCGTCCGCCAAAGGGGTTGCTCGGCGGTATGCTGGAGACGCCGGGCACGGAATGGACAGAGATGCCCACAGAACCAGCCGATGCGCTCAGCCAAACCCCACTTGCGGGCGCGTGGCGTCTCATGCCGGGCGAAGTCACCCACACATTCACGCATTTTCATTTGCGGCTTAGCGTATACCGCGCCGATGCCTTGCCGCAGCACACGCCTGCGCCTCAGAGCTGCCAATGGATGCCACGCAACCGGCTTGATGGCGAGGCGCTTCCCTCCGTGATGCAAAAGGTGTTGGCGCGCGCTTTATCCGCTAAGGCTTAGGCTTAGCTTGGGCTTGCGACCTCGACACGATAGATTTTGCGCTATCCCCTCTTATCGCTGGCGAACGCCGTAACTATATGTTTAGACAGATGTCATTGGTCTGATTATCGTTGGAGAAAACCGTATGCCGACTACATTCGACGAGCGAAGAAAATCGTTTGAGAAAAAGTTCACACTCGATCAGGACTTACGCTTCAAGGCGACTGTAAGGCGCAACAAATTGCTTGGGCTTTGGGCTGCCGAAAAAATGGGCATGTCCCAAGAAGAAGCGGATGCTTACGCTAAAGACGTCGTCAAATCCGATTTCCAGAAGATCGGAGACGAAGACGTTATCGGTAAGGTTTTGTCTGATTTCGCGGCCAAGAACATCACCTATTCCGCTGAAAATATCCAGGAAACCTTGGACGTCATGATGGGCAAAGCCGTAGTGTCAAATTTTTGACACATTTACGGTGTTACTGGCAACGTCTGCGACTAGGCAGTATTGCGCGAGTAGTCATATATATTTGCGAGAAAGCGCCAAGCTTTCACACACCAGCAACAACCAAAGGCAAACTTGATGAAAGTACGACCAATTTTCATCTAAAACGCGGCCTTAAATAGCGAAAGCAATTCGCTTCGCCCTTGCCGCGTAAACTGAAAATAGCTCAGTTTATCCAATAATTTTGCGGCAGGAGCGACCTTGATGTTACGCTGGTTTGAATCTTTTATTGACCCCTACAAACATAAAATAATAGAGCAGCCCCCTGAACGGCTGGCGCCTTTCTTCTGGTATTTCCTCAGGCAGGCTTGGGGCGCATTCGCAATACTCATTGTGATGGGTTTTGCTGCGGGTGCTGTTGAACTCGCGTTGTTCGCCTTCCTCGGACAACTGGTCGATCTGGCGAAGTCGTCGGCATCACCGGAAAATTTCTTCCGAGATCACAGTGGGTTGCTGCTCACCATGGCAGCGGTGGCGGCAATAGCTCGGCCTCTGCTGTTCGGCCTGCATGCCATAATCGTTAATCAGGTGGTGATAGGAAACTTCACTCATTTGATCCGCTGGCAGACGCACCGTTATGTGCTGCGCCAAAGTCTGCACTACTTCCAGAATGATTTTGCTGGCCGCATCGCCAATAAGATCATGCAAACCGGTCAGGCCTTGCGCGGAAGCGTGGTGCAAGCCGTTGACGCGCTGTGGTTCGTGACAGTGTATACCGCTGGCGCGGTGGTGATGTTCTTCCAGGCGGACCCAAGGTTGGCGATTCCGCTGATGATCTGGCTGGCTATCTATATCGGCGCGATTGTGTATTTCGTGCCGCGAATGAAAAACCAGTCAACAGTCATGTCGGAAGCGCGTTCGACTCTTACCGGGCGGATCGTGGACAGCTACACCAACATTATGACCGTGAAGCTGTTCGCGCATACCCACGGGGAAGACGCCTATGCCAAGGAGGCCATGGACGACAATACGATCGAGTTTCACAAGATGCTGCGCATCAGCACCATCTATGAAACCACGATAACAATCGTCAATGGCTCCTTGATCGTGGCGACTTGTGGGCTGGCGCTGTGGCTGTGGGGACAGGGCAGCATTACGCTGGGCGCTATCGCCGTAGCTGTAAGCCTTGTGATCCGCATCAATAACATGTCCGGTTGGATCATGTGGGTGATGGCGAATATCTTCGAAAACATCGGGACGGTGCAAGAAGGTATGGAGACCATCTCAAAGCCAATAATGGTGCAGGATGCCAATGAAGCGAAGCATTTGCGTGTGCCGCATGGCGAGGTGCGTTTTGATGGCGTGACGTTCCATTACGGCCAGAAAGACGGCTTGATGGAAAAGCTCAACTTGACAATCCGCTCTGGCGAAAAAATCGGCCTGATCGGACGGTCGGGAGCTGGTAAGTCAACGCTCGTCAACCTGCTGTTGCGGTTCCACGATCTCGAAGGCGGGCGCATCCTGATTGATGGGCAGGACATTGCCCATATGACGCAGGATAGCTTGCGTTCGCAGATCGGCGTGGTGACGCAGGATACTTCGCTTCTGCATCGGTCGGTGCGCGACAACATCAGCTATGGGCGGCCCGACGCCACCGAAGCGGAGGTGATCTCTGCGGCGAAACGCGCACATGCTCACGAGTTCATCCAAGGGCTTGTGGATTTGCGTGGCCGCAAAGGATACGACGCTCGTGTGGGCGAACGTGGTGTGAAGCTGTCAGGCGGCCAACGTCAGCGTGTAGCCATCGCGCGGGTGCTGTTGAAAAACGCGCCGATCCTGGTTCTGGACGAAGCGACATCCGCACTCGACTCTGAGGTGGAGGCCGCCATTCAGGAGCAGCTCTACAATCTGATGGAGGGCAAAACGGTGATCGCCATTGCCCACCGTCTCTCGACCATCGCCGCCATGGACCGGCTGATCGTTATGGATCGTGGGCAGGTGATTGAGGATGGCGCGCACGACGAGTTGCTACGCAAGGGCGGCGTTTACGCCCAGCTCTGGCATCGGCAATCGGGTGGGTTCATTTTAGAAGACGATGATGGCAACGGTATCGATGCCGTTGCCCTATGAAAAGGATGAGGCCGCTAATATCTGGCGGCCTCATCTTCACTGGGATCGAAATTCCCGAAGTTTGAGCTGAAAAGCTCTACGTATTCATCGAGTCGAAGAAATCGCTATTATTTTTCGTCTGGCGCAGCTTATCCAGCAAGAATTCTATGCCGTCCATTGACCCCATCGGATTGAGAATCCGGCGAAGCACGAACATTTTCTTAAGCTGCGGTGCGGGAACAAGAAGTTCTTCTTTACGTGTACCAGAACGGGCAATATCAATCGCCGGGAATACACGCTTATCGGCAACCTTGCGATCAAGAACAAGTTCAGAGTTACCTGTGCCCTTGAACTCTTCGAAAATAACTTCGTCCATACGGCTGCCCGTCTCGATTAGCGCCGTGGCGATGATCGTAAGCGATCCGCCTTCTTCGATATTCCGCGCGGCGCCGAAAAAGCGCTTCGGACGTTGCAAGGCGTTGGCGTCCACACCGCCGGTCAGCACCTTGCCGGAAGACGGCACTACGGTGTTATAGGCGCGTCCCAAACGCGTGATGGAATCAAGCAGGATCACCACATCAAGCTTGTGCTCAACGAGACGCTTTGCCTTTTCGATGACCATTTCCGCAACTTGTACGTGGCGCGAGGCTGGCTCGTCGAACGTGGAGGAAATCACCTCACCATCAACGGAGCGCTGCATATCGGTCACTTCTTCCGGGCGCTCATCGATTAGCAGCACAATCAGATAGCATTCCGGATGATTGGTGGTGATGGAATGCGCGATATTTTGCAAGATCACCGTTTTACCGGTGCGCGGCGGCGCTACGATCAATCCGCGCTGCCCTTTGCCGAGTGGCGCCACGATATCAATCACCCGGCCGCTCACATCTTTTAGCTCAGGATTTTGAACTTCCATCTCCACCCATTCATTCGGATAGAGCGGCGTGAGATTGTCGAAATGAATCTTATGGCGGGATTGCTCCGGCTCATCAAAATTGATCTTGTTGACCTTCAGGAGCGCAAAATAGCGCTCTCCATCTTTCGGTGAGCGAATTTGCCCTTCGACTGTATCGCCGGTGCGCAGTCCGAAGCGTCTGATTTGACTGGGGCTAACATAGATGTCGTCAGGGCCGGGAAGATAGTTAGCATCCGGCGAGCGCAAGAAACCAAAGCCGTCTTGCAGCACTTCAACGACACCCACACCTGTAATATCAATATCCTTAGAAGCAAGTTGCTTCAAAATCGCAAACATCAACTCTTGTTTGCGCATAGTATTAGCGTTTTCAACCTCAACTTCTTCAGCAAAGCTAATAAGCTCTGTTGGTGACTTGGCTTTGAGGTCTTCTAGTTTCATGTCCTGCATTCGGTATAACTCCGAACTCTATATGGGGATTATGGAAATGCGCGCTATTTACGGAAGGCGCCTTTGACAAGGTTGGAAGGCATTACGAAAACCGGCTCTGCCCTAGGTTGTTGACACACGCGCCTTTACTCAAGACCACGCTATCATCTGTCTCTTGGGCTGATACGAATATCGGATTCTCTGGCTTATAGAAGACACGTCTCAGATTTACAGCAAATGAACGCCAACCACACCAGGCGCGCGTCTCTACATCGCCACAAGACATTAGAAAGGTCGTATTATGACTAGAAGCACGATTCCTATCATAAGTAAAGTGGGCACTTCATTTATAATCCGATAAAAACGCTCGGTATGTATATTACCGTCTTTGGCAAAGTCATTTCGCCACTTCGACAAATAAAAATGATATACTGTCATCAGTGAAACAAGAACGAGCTTCAACTGCAACCATATGTCGTTATACAAATCAACGACGTTAAAACTAAAAACAATAGCCAGCCCAAACAACCATGAGACAGTCATCGCTGGACACATGATAACGCGGAGTAGTTTCCCCTCCATTATTTTAAATGTTTCAGAAAGCTCTGATCCTGGCTTGGCTTTTACATGATATACAAACAATCGAGGCAAATAGAACAATCCCGCCATCCAGGCGAGAACCGCCATGATGTGAATAGCTTTGAAATAGGGATACCAGTCGTACCACGTCATTTTATGATTGCACCAGCTTCACCAGTTTTTCGACATGCTCGATAGGTGTTTGCGGTAAAATCCCATGCCCCAGGTTGAAGATATGCCGCTTTCCTTCGAGCGCCGCCATAATCTCCCTGATACGTGATTCTAACAAGTGCCCTCCGGCAACAAGTAACAACGGATCGAGATTTCCCTGGACCGCCGCATGGGAGCTAATCGTTTCGCGCATAGCTGTTAGCGGAACGGACGTATCGCATCCAACGCCATCCACTCCGGTTTCCTGCAAGAACCGCTCTGTCAGCATCCCAGCACCGCGTGGAAAACCGATAACCGGCACCTCCGGGTAACGTTCTTTGAGGCGCGCCACCATTTTCGCCGTTGGCTCAATCACCCAGCGCTGAAATTCAGTATCAGCAAGCACGCCTGCCCAGCTATCGAAGATTTGTACCGTTTGCGCACCGGCTGCGATCTGACCGGACAGATATTCAACCGATACATCGGCCAGCAAATCGATAAGCCGCGCAAAATTGTCAGGATCGCGATAAGCCGCAAGACGCGTAGGTGCTTGGTCGGGCGTTCCCCGCCCTGCGATCATGTAGGTGGCAACTGTCCATGGTGCACCGCAAAATCCGATGAGCGCTGTTTCACGGGGCAAAGCTTCGCGAATTCGAGTAACCGTTTCATATATCGAACACAGTTTGTCATTCGCTTTCGCTGGATTGAGGCGTGTAAGCAATTCTTCAGGGGTACCCGCTTCCAATCGCGGCCCATGCCCTTCCTCGAATTCAACCTTTTGCCCCAATGCATCCGGTACCACCAGGATATCTGCAAACAAAATTGCAGCATCGAAACCAAACCGCCGTATCGGTTGAAGCGTGACTTCCGCAGCCATGTCTGGCCGGTAACACAGATCGAGAAAGCCAGCGGCTTTGGCTCGTACTTCGCGATATTCCGGCAGATAGCGCCCGGCTTGCCGCATCAGCCAAATTGGTGGCGGGCTGACAACCTCTCCTTTGAGAACTTTGATCAAATTCGGCGTGAAAGTTTCGTTCGAGGAGTTATCCGGCATCGCCAACCCTTTTTTCAAAACAAATTTTATCTTTTTTGGATTCTATTTCTTATTGCGGTGGATTGTGGAGATTACCTAGCTTCCCCAAATTTTGCACGGTTTAATTCAGCCTAAAGAAAGGCAGTGAATAGCGTCTAGGTAACATGATACCATCGCGTGTGAGCTTTTTGAATCCAATTGAGATAACAATAGGTTGTTGCATTACGTTCATTGCATAATGCAATGATAGTTTGTTCATTACCATGCAACATAATATTTATGAAAACGCGATATCCAGTCTTTTCCCTACCCCCTGAAATATATTATTCTTCCTTGCTGAATTGTGGATGTCTTTTGGATTGGTGTGGGGGACTCACTTAGTCTATTTTCCATAAATATGTTAACTCGTACAGACAAGGCGATTTTTCAACAGATGCCCAAAGCTCCTTCGAAGTTTTTCCACCTGCACATGGTCTCGGATGCGTCGGGGGAAACTTTGGCGGCCGTCGCGAAAGCGGCCACTGTTCAATACTCCGGTGTCCGCGCTCTGAAGCACTCGCATCCCTTTGTGCGCAACAAACGCCACCTTGACCGCGTGCTTCAGCAAATTGAGGCCGCACCGGGGATCGTGCTTTACACGCTCGTCAATCGTGAACTTGGGTTGGAACTGGAGCGGCAATGTAAAAAGCTTAACGTGCCATGCGTGGCGGTTCTGGAACCGCTGCTTAAGCTACTTGAAACTTACCTGGGCACGCCATCGACACCGGTTGTTGGCGGTCAGCACATTCTGGATTCCGAGTATTTCCGCCGGATCGAGGCTGTGAATTTTACGCTCTCTCATGATGACGGGCAGCACTCTGACGAAGTCGATCTAGCCGATATCGTTCTGGTCGGCGCAAGCCGCACGTCGAAAACACCGACAAGCCTTTATCTGGCAAACCGTGGATATAAAACAGCGAACGTCTCTCTTGTTCCTAACATTCCGCTCCCGCCAGAACTTGAGGCCGCGAAAAGCACTTTCATTGTTGGACTGATTGCCAGCCCGCAACGTCTGTCTGAAATCAGAAGACACCGGCTGCTTGGCATGAAAGATCATAGCAACCGGGATTATGTGGATATTGATTTGATCGCGGACGAGGTTGCGTTTACCCGGCGGCTCTGTGGGCGGAATAAATGGCCCGTTGTCGATGTTACGCGGCGCTCGATTGAAGAGACGGCCGCCACAGTGATCAAGTTTTTCGAAGACAAAAAAGTCGTCGGTGGAAAAGCAAAAGATGACTGAACGCGCAGAATTTATTCTCGCCTCAACAAGCGAAGGGCGCGCTTTTGTGCTGCGCCAAGCGGGGCTGGCGTTCAGCCAGATCGCCGCATCTGTGGACGAATGCCCGTTGCAGGCCGAAGCCATGCAGGAGGGAAGCGGAATTTCAGCCTCAGAACTGGCGGCGCGCTTGGCTGAGGCCAAGGCTGTGGATGTCAGCAAGGCGCACGCATCCGCAATGGTGCTCGGCGGCGATCAAGTGATGGAATGCGATGGCGAGATTTTCCAGAAAGCGCCCACTTTGGAGGCGGCCCGCGAGCAGCTCCTGGCCTTGCGGGGGAAAACGCATCGTTTGCATTCGGCTTTGTGCGTCGCGAAAGGGGGCAAGCCCGTGTGGCGGCACATCTCAGTGGCGCACATGACAATGCGCGCATTTTCCGATGCGTTTCTCGACGATTATTGCCGCACTGAAGGTGAAACTATGCTGCATTCGGTTGGCGGCTATCGCATCGAAGGGCTCGGTATTCAGCTCTTTTCCGCGATCGACGGCGATCATTTTACCGTAATGGGCTTGCCGCTATTGCCGCTTCTGGATTATCTGCGAACGAACGACTGGCTTACGAGTTAGGCCGCACACTATCCGGAGACATTATAATATGAAACGCGCCTGTGTCATTGGCTGGCCTGTGGAGCATTCACGCTCGCCGCTTATTCATGAATTTTGGCTGCGTGCTTATGGCATTGAGGGAGCTTACGAAAAGCAAGGCGTGCCGCCAGAAGCCGCTGAGGATTTCATCCGTAATCTGGCGTCGCATGGTTTCGTTGGCGGGAATGTCACCGTGCCGCATAAGGAAGTCGCTTTCCGTGTTGCTGGCCGTCTCGATGAGGTCGCGCAAGCCGTGGGGGCTGTGAATACACTGTGGATTGATAGTGGAGAGCTGTACGCCACAAATACTGATGTTCATGGGTTTATTCACAATCTCGACCATCAGGCGCCAGATTGGGATAAGAGCGGCCTTCCTGCCCTTGTCCTTGGTGCTGGAGGGGCCGCACGAAGCATCGTGTACGGCTTGATTTCCAGAGGCTTTCCACAAATTCGCATCGTTAATCGCACACGCGAACGCGCAGACAAGCTCGCTGCAAGTTTTGGCGGCAAGGTGGATGTTTATAACTGGGATCGGCTATCGGAAGCGGCTTCGGGCTGTGGAGTGCTCGTCAATACGACGACACAAGGCATGAAAGGCTCTGGCGCCATTGAGATAGATTTATCGGCGTTGGCCAGTTCAGCCGTGGTGAACGATATCGTTTATGTGCCTCTGGAAACGGAATTGCTTCAGCGCGCCAGGCAAGCCGGGCTTCGTGTCGCTGATGGCTTGGGAATGTTACTACATCAGGCGGCGCCAGCATTTCAGAAATGGTTTGGCGTTTATCCAGAAGTTTCGCCAGAGTTACGGGCGCATATCGTTGCCGATCTCGATAAACACTAAAGCTATTGGCGGTTATGATGCTGATCATAGGGTTGACTGGTTCTATCGGAATGGGAAAAACCACTGTTGGCGAATATTTCGCTGGGCAGGGCATCCCTGTACTTGATGCGGATAGCATCGTGCATCGCTTGTATGAAGGCGAAGCTGTAACGCCAATTGAACATACATTTCCAGGCACAACAGCAAATGGCAAAGTAGATCGCGCCAAGCTTAGTAAGGCCGTGATGATGCATCCAAATGGTTTTAGGCGGCTGGAAGCGCTCGTGCATCCCCTTGTGGTTCATGAAAAATGGGAATTCGTGAAAGCGTGCCACGAGGCGGACGAGCCCATGTGTGTTATCGATACGCCGCTGCTGTTCGAAGCCGGGGGCGAAGAACTTGTCGATGTGATCGTCGTGGCCAGCGCTCCTGAAGATGTACAGACAGAGCGTGTCATGCAACGCCCCGGTATGACCACGGAAAAACTGGATGCGATCATGGCCCGCCAGCTTTCGGACGCTGAAAAACGCAACCGTGCCGATTTCGTCATAGACACCGGTTTGCCGTGGGAAGAAACCCTGCAACAGCTCGACGAACTTCTCGAATCGTTAAAAAGTTGCGAAGGCGATGCATATGATCGCTGGCTCACGCTATATTGAGCGGGGGCGATCTCTCCAATATTTTTCGAGTTGCGAAGGAGGCTAGCGTTGCGCGAAATCGTAATGGATACCGAAACGACGGGGCTTGATCCCAACCGGGGCGATCGGCTCGTTGAAATTGCCTGCGTTGAACTCCACAACTACATGCCTTCCGGACGCGTCTGGCACGAATATATCAACCCTGAACGCGATGTGCCGAAGGAGGCCTTTGCTGTCCACGGGCTTTCCACGCAGTTTTTGTCTACAAAACCTCTATTCTCAGCGGTGGTTGAAGACTTTTTAAGATTCACAGAGGATGCCACGCTGATATTCCATAACGCGCCGTTCGATATGGGCTTCATCAACATGGAGCTGACCCGTATGGGGCTGGATATCATTCCCAACGAACGGGTTGTCGATACGCTGGCGATGGCGCGGCGCAAGCATCCAGCAGGGCCGAACAGCCTTGATGCGTTGTGTAAGCGCTATGGCGTGGACAATTCCGGACGCACCAAGCACGGCGCTTTGCTCGACGCTGAGCTGCTTGCCGATGTCTATTTGCATCTGGTGGGTGGACAGCAGCCCGGCCTTGATCTCTCGCACCAGAGTGCAGGCGCAAAAAAGGCCAAAAACGCCACGAACAGAGTGCGCACTCGTCCGCAGCCTTTGGCCTTGATCACCGATCCGGATGAACAAGCCGCCCACGAAAAGTTCGTGAGCAGCCTGCAAGATCCGGTCTGGAATCTCTATTCTGGCAAAACTACTGAGTCGTAACGCCTTCGCTGCCTTCCGCTTTTTGCTCTTGCGCAAGACGTTGACGGAAAAGCGCCGCGAAATCGATAGGATCGAGCAAGATCGGCGGGTAGCCGCCTTCGCGGGTGAGGTCTGCTACGATACGCCGCACGAACGGGAACAGCAACGCTGGGCATTCAATGAACAGGATCGGCTGAATGGCTTCCTGCGGCAGGTTCTTGAGCTGAAAACCGCCGGCGTAAACCAACTCCAGGCGGAACAGAGTTTCTGAATCGCTCTTGGCTTCCGCTTCCATTGTCAGCGAAACTTCGTAAGCTCCGTCAGCAATGGACTGTGCGGCCACATTGAAGTTGATCTGAATTTGCGGATTGTTGCTTGAAGAGCGGAAACTTTCTGGCGCGCTCGGATTTTCAAACGACAGATCTTTGATGTACTGGCCAAGCACATTGATTTGCGGTTGACTGGCGGCGTTTCCGTCGGCGTTAGAATTGGCATTTTCGTCAGACATGGACCTTTAACCTCGCGATTGGTGGATGGCCTAGCTATTAGCCATCAGCCGTGACACACGTTATCGTCCCGTCATTCCGTTTGCGCATTGATTTTGAAGGCAAAGGCTACTGCGCTATCCATCGTCGTTGCGCTGAAAGGAGATTTCGGGGCAAGCTTCCGCAAGTCGCTAACACGCCCGCGCGGTCTTCGCAACACAGATTGCCTACAGTCCGACAAGTCACTTCTTCCGCCAGGGCGAATGTTTGTCGTCTCGGTTGCTTTTACTGTGCACGCGCTCGGCGGGAGTGCCGGTTGTGTCATCGTCCTTGTCTTCGTCGTCTGGATTGATCGTCTCGAACTCCGCATCGACGACATTATCGGAACGTTGCGGCCCGGTATCCTTGGGCCATCCGCTTGTTCCTGGCTTCGGTCTGGACGTATCCCGGAAATCTGCCCATTCCGCCCCACTATTATAGTGGAAGTGCATTTTGCCACTGGATAAAAGACGCTGGAACACATAACGGCCTAGCCAACGTCGCACGGCAGGCACGAAAAGCAGCAATCCGATGGTGTCGGTTAACAACCCTGGAGTGAGCAAAAGCACGCCAGCCACTAGGATGCCCATGCCATCGAGTATCGGGATAACAGGTGTTTCACCCTTTTCGACGGATTGCATAAAGCGATTTAGCGTTGCAAAGCCTTGCATTCGCATCAAGAAACTGCCAGTGAAAGCCGTCGCCAGCG
Source organism: Alphaproteobacteria bacterium (assembly GCA_037387425.1). Classification (GTDB taxonomy): domain Bacteria; phylum Pseudomonadota; class Alphaproteobacteria; order Rhizobiales; family Rhodomicrobiaceae; genus JARRLC01. Next base: position 54,280 of record JARRLC010000001.1, on the reverse strand, counting down.
TTAGCCCGATCACCGCAGGTATGCTGATGATTTGGCTAGCCTTGATGAAAACAGCTATCTCAGCGATAGGTAGGATGATAAAGACGATGAACAGGAATAGTGACATGGTATCTTAAGCCTTTAGCCAACGGCTAGGTTCATACTATATACTCTTGCCGGTTGGCTTAACGGATTCAATCGCGTAATTTGATATCAAGATGCGCAAAGAGTAGGCCTCCGGTCAAGCTGGCTGCTGGCGTAAGCCACATTCTCAGCCTATATATAGGGCAGGTCTATTTCAAAGCGTAGGGGTTTCCAACAAAGCTGCGGCAACATGAACAGTGCACTTGACATTCTCACATTACTTTTTTTCGTCATAGCGGTGGTTGTGTATCTCCGTTTGCGCAGCGTTTTGGGACGCCGCACCGGTAATGAACGCCCTTATGATCAGTATTCCGCATCGGAGGCCGATGAAAAGGCCGTTCACGATAATGTGGTCACCATGAAAGGCGAACCGCTGCCAGCCGAAGAGGAACTGGACGACGAAACCTTTGCCAAACGGTTAAAGGAAATTGCGCCAGACAATGCCGATTTGGCCGGGAAGCTGCAAGAGGTTGCGCAGGCAGATCGTTCGTTTGATCCCAAACACTTCCTTGACGGCGCCAAGGCAGCTTACGAAATGATCGTGACTGCTTTTGCTAGCGGAGAGCGTAAACAGCTCAAATCGCTTTTGAGCCGAGAAGTGTACGATAGTTTCGCCTCGGCCATAACCGAGCGTGAAAAAAACGGGGATACGATCGAATTTAATTTCGTGGGAATCAGCAGTGCTGATATTCTTGATGCGGAATTAACTGATAAAACTGTTCAGATCACTATCAAATTCGTGAGTGAACTGATATCTGCCACACGAAATCGCGGGGGGGAGATCGTGGAAGGCAGTATGTCACAAATCCGGGAAGTAACGGATATTTGGACATTCGCTCGTGATACATCGTCGCGTGATCCGAACTGGAAGCTCGTTGCCACAGGTGCGGAAGCCTGAAGTGGTGAAGCTTCTAGGGCTTTTGAGGGGGCATGAGGGCGTTCTTTCGATCTATAGTGGTGGCTGTTTTTATGGCGGGAAGTGGATTATGGGCGTGGCAGTTTCCAGATGCAGAAGCTGCACCAAGCCTAGCCTATGAAAAACGGCCGGTAGAATTCTCTGAAATCGAGGGTTGGGCAAAAGACGATCACGCGGCGGCGTTCAAGACGTTTCGCTTGTCGTGCAGGGTTTTTCTGCATCCAAACGTGAAACCCAAGCCTAGCGCCGAGATTAAAGCCGTGTGCGAATTGGCGCGTATGCTGCCTAATACGCTAAGCCGCGACGATGCTCGCAGCTTTTTTGAGGCAAACTTCACGCCCTATTTCGTTCGCCGCCCAGAGAAATCCGCGCTGCTGACAGGCTATTTCGAGCCGGAAATTCAAGGTTCACTTACCCCAAACGAAGCGCATAGCGTGCCAGTTTACGCCAAGCCCGATGATCTGGTGCTGATAACCAGCGCTGTGGACCGCGGCGATCTTCCCGCCGAGCTAACCGCTGCGCGCATGACGTCGGAAGGGCTGAAGCCCTATTACACGCGTCGCGAAATCGACGAAGGTGTGCTGAAAGGTCGCGGGCTGGAGATCGCTTACATTTCCGATCCGTATGAAGCGTTCATCATGCAGGTGCAAGGCTCTGGCGTTATTAAGCTCGATAATGGCAAGAGAATCCGGATTGGGTTTGCGGGTAAAAACGGTCATCCCTATACCTCTATCGGCAAGGTGCTAACCAAGCGAGGCGTGTTTCAGGGCGGTATGGCCTCTATGCCGAAAATCCTTTCGTGGATGCGCTCCGAGCCTACCCAGGCGCGCGAAGTGATGTGGCAGAATAAATCCTATCCGTTTTTCTCACGCATTAAAGGCGATGCGCCACGCGGCGCTATGGCGATACCGTTAACGCCGGGTCGTAGCATGGCGGTCGATCCGCGTTACCACCAGTTGGGCATGCCGATTTGGATTTCCGTCCCCGATTTTAATCTCGACGGTCATGAGGGCCTCGCGCGGTTGATGATCGCGCAGGACACTGGTTCGGCCATCCGTGGATCTGTGCGGGGCGATTTCTTCTGGGGAACCGGCCCTGCAGCCGGAAAATTAGCCGGAAGAATGAAACATCCTTGCGATTTCTACGTGTTCATCCCGAAATAACCTGTTGGTAGTGTAAATACAACAACAGGGATTGAGGATGCCATCGGAACCGCCATCGCGTAAACGTCCATTGACCGCAGAAGAAGCTGAGCTGTGGCATCACGCGATGCGGCATGCAAAGAAGTTGCGCCGCCGGGAGCGTGAGAGCGATAAAGCCGACGAAGCGGCTAAGAAAGCGTTAAAAGCTTCTTCCAATGCCCAGGCAGATCAAAAGCCGGTTGCTTCGGATGTGCCGTCTAGAGCGCGCATCAGGCCGTCGCGTCCCGCTGCTGCACCTCTTTCCTCCGCTGCCAATACGCCGCCGCCTCTCGCCCAGTTTGACGAACGCCAGCGTCGCAAGCTGAGCCGAAACGTTGCGCCTATCGAAGCCCGTCTGGATTTGCACGGCATGCGCCAGCTTGAAGCTCACGGCGCGTTGCGAAATTTCCTGCGTTCATGCGCCGCGCGTGGTTTGCGTCATGTGCTGGTCATTACCGGAAAAGGCGCGCCCGAGGGGCATTCCCGCGATCATCTGCACGGCGATGAACGGGGTGTTTTGCGCCGCGTGGTGCCGCATTGGATGAAAGAACCTGGACTTCGCGAGATTGTGGTGAGCTTCACCACCGCACATGCCCGGCACGGCGGACAGGGCGCGCTGTATGTTCATTTGCGAAAATCAGCGCCTCGTGGATAACGAGCAAGCTGCCAAGATTCGATGTGTCGTGTTCATCGAACCTTGGCTTTTCTGATATCGGGCGATCTCACTTTGAGTTGCTGCTACCGCTGTTTTCGTCTTCCGGCTCAATATAGCGCGGGAAGATGGGGGCGAGGTCGCCAAGCTTCGCGCCAGCAGCTAGCCGACCTTCAGCACCCAGATGCGCATAGTCGCGCGCATCGGCCGGTATGCCGAGCTGGTCGAGCAGCTTTTCCGCCGCTACTGGCGTGAACGGTGCGGCCAGCAACGCCACCTGCCGCAACACCTCCGCCGTGACGTAAAGCACCGTGCCCATGCGTTCGGGATCGGTTTTCCGCAGTGCCCATGGCGCTTCGCCAGCGAAATAACGGTTGGCGTCGGAGACGACCGTCCACACGCTTTCGAGCACGCGGTGCAGCATCTGCCGTTCCAAGGCTTCGCGCACCGTGGCCAGAAGCGCATCCGTGGCAGCGAGCAGCGTTTCATCCGCTTCCGTGAAAGCGCCCGGCTCTGGGATAACGGCTTTGCAGTTCTTCTTGATCATCGACAGCGAGCGCTGCGCCAGATTGCCCAGATTGTCGGCCAGATCGGCGTTGGTGCGATTGACGATGGATTCGTGGCTATAGCTGCCGTCTTGCCCGAACGACACCTCGCGCAGGAAGAAATAGCGCATCTGATCAACGCCATAGGCGTCCACCATGGAGAACGGATCAAGCACGTTGCCTTCCGATTTACTCATCTTCTTGCCCTGGTTGTACAAGAAACCATGGCTATAGACGCGCTTGGGCAGCGGAATTCCCGCTGACATCAAGAAAGCTGGCCAGTAAACCGCGTGAAAACGGGTGATATCCTTGCCAATCATGTGGATATCGGCGGGCCAATATTTTTTATACTTCGGCGAATCCTCATTCGGGAAATCGACGCCTGTGATGTAGTTCGTCAGCGCGTCCACCCACACATAGATGATGTGGCCGGGCACGTCCGGCACCGGAATGCCCCAGTCGAACGTAGAGCGCGATACTGACAAATCTTTCAACCCGCCCTTCACGAAGCTGACGATCTCGTTGCGTCGCTCTGGTGGCAGGATGAAATCGGGGTTGGCTTCGTAATGCTTCAGCAGCGGCTCTTCATATTTCGACAAGCGGAAGAAATAGGTCGCCTCCTCCGTCCACTCAACAGGCGTGCCTTCCAGCCCGACGCGCACGCCGTCTTCGCGAACGGTGGTTTCGTCCTCCGCGTAATAGGCTTCGTCGCGCACGGAATACCAACCCGCGTAGCTGTCGAGATAGATGTCGCCCGCGTCCATCATGCGCCGCCAGATTTCAGACACCGACGCGTAGTGCCGTTCCTCAGTGGTGCGGATGAAATCGTCGTTTGAGATGTTGAACGCCGCGCCCATATTCTTGAAAAGCTGGGTGTTGCGTTCGCCCAACTCGCGAGGCGTGATGCCTTCTTTCATGGCCGTCTGCTTCATCTTCAAGCCGTGCTCGTCAACGCCGGTGAGAAAGAACACGTCATATCCATCCAGCCGCTTGAAACGGGCGATGGCGTCGGTCGCGATGGCCTCATATGCGTGGCCGATATGCGGAGCGCCATTCGGATAGGAAATGGCGGTGCTGATGAAAAACGGTGTTTTTTTAGCCGCCATGGTTGGAAATCCTGCTTTTATGATTGCGAAAAAATTAAACGCGCGCGCTGGCGGCTTTTTGCGCTGTCTGCCCGATGCGATCAAACACAGTTAGTGTAAGCGCTGCTTTATCGAGGTTCAGCCGTTCCGCTTCGCCGCGCATCTGGCGGATTGTTTCCCACAGCTCGCTCCAATCCGCAAGACTCTCTGCGGTAATGAGGCGCGCAAAGCGTTTTAGTTGCGGAAAGGTGGCATGTCTGCCATTGCCGGTGAGACGGCCATGCATGGCGTCGGCTAGCGCTTCCTCCAGCAGGTCGAAGGCCATGGCGTGCGCTTCGCCGGCGCGTGGACCGGTTAGCGAGATGAGTTTGTGGACAGCGGTCCAGTCGGTGTGAGGCATGCTCTCCAGGATAGCCAGCAGAAGCTCGAACAGCTTCAAGCCGCCGCCATCCATCAGCCGCAAGACGCGGCGTGGACTGCCGTTCGCCATGGCAAGAAGCGTGGAGAGCTGAGTTTCTGGCGGCAGATCGCGGCCTGCTACGCGGCAGGCTTGCGCTATGGCTTGCGTGACCGCTTCCGCGCTAAGCGGAGAGAGATGCAACGTCCGGCAGCGTGAGCGAATCGTGGGCAGCAGCCCGCCCGGCGCGGACGCCACCAGCAGAAAGATCGTGCGCGGCGGCGGTTCCTCCAGCGATTTCAACAACGCGTTGGCCGAGTTCTGGTTCAGATCGTCGGCGGCGTCCACAATGACCACGCGCCAGGGCGTGACGCCCGTGCGTTGCAAGAAATGCCGCACCTGCCGGATGTCATCGATAGCGATGGATTGCTTGAATTTTTTCGACGATGCATCCCACGCGCGGCGCATGAGCAAAAGTCCAGGATGCGCGAGGTTGGTGACTTGGCGCGCGGTTTTATGGCCTTCCGGCAGCGCTAGCGATGGCACCTCTTGCGGCAAGTCTTCGCTTTCTTGCGCCAGCAGGAACCGCGCCACACGATAGGCGAATGTGGCTTTGCCGATGCCTTCTTCCCCAGCGATCAGCCAAGCGTGATGCAAGCGGTGCGAAGTGATGGCGCCGGCGATAGTGGCTTCCGCTTCGGTGTGTCCGGCGAGCGCCAATGTCTCGCGCGGATGCGGCCAGCCGTCGAGCCGGTCGGATTCGGGCGGGGCTTCGTTGCTTGTGTCGGTGGTGCGCGGCGCTCGTGCCATGGCTTAGGGTTTGCCTAAGAAAGCCGCTTTGTGCAAACGTTTTTTAGCGCAATGGGTTTCACAGATGTTCACCCCATCCTACGCCTTGTAGGGTGGATAGAGCACAGCAAAAACTGCCCCAAAAAACACGGACGACCAAAAGTTGCACGCGCTTCCATTCCAGATAAGATGTTATAGACCTCGCCCGAACCTGCAATAACCATTTTATTTGATCGCTCTGAGGTATCCCCATGTCAGTACTATTAGAATTCTCTATGTTCCCCACCGATAAAGGGGAAAGCGTCAGTGAATATGTAAGCCAAGTGATAAAGGTGATCCGTGAAAGTGGCGTGAGCTATCAGCTTACGCCTATGGGCACCATAGGTGAGGCGGATGATTTGCAACAGGTGTTGGACTTGGTGCAGGCGGCCTACAATACTCTGGAGCAGGCGGGGAGCAACCGCGTCTATTCATCTCTGAAACTTGATATCCGCAAGGGCAAGGATAACCGGCTACAAGGCAAGCTTCAGTCGATACAGGACAAGATCGGCGACGTAAATGTGTGAGGAACCTGTAGCGCGATGTTTATCTGGCCGCGACCAGATAATCATCGCTGCGAAACGATTCCTGCTTAACAAACGAGCGCTTAGAACATATTCAGTGCAAGCCGTGCTTCTTCTGACATACGTTCGATGGTCCACGGCGGATCGAACACAAGGTTGACCTTCACATTGTTGACGCCGGCGATTGCCCCCACCGCGTTTTGCACCCAGATTGGCATTTCGCCCGCCACCGGACAGCCCGGCGCGGTGAGCGTCATGTCGATTTCCACGTTGCGGTCATCGTCTATGTCTACTTTGTAGATCAGCCCCAGCTCGTAAATGTCGGTAGGAATTTCCGGGTCGTACACCGTCTTTAAGGCGCCGATGATACTTTCCGCCAGCCGCTCGATTTCTTCGTGGCTAAGGTTGGTTTCCGATTTTGCAGCGGCTTTCACGGCATCAATGGTATGCGTGCAGGGCTCTGGCACGGCGTGTTCGGGTTGTTCGTCAAAGTTGATAAAGTCGTGTTTCATGGCACCTCACGCGAAAAAACTTTGTGCCTTGTGTAAGGCGTCGGCCAGCGCGTCCACTTCTTCGCGAGTGTTGTACATGGCGAAGGATGCGCGGCAGGTTGATGTTAAGCCGTAGCGGGCGAGAAGCGGCTCGGCGCAATGCGTTCCCGCACGGACGGCTATGCCGGAGCGGTCAAGGATGGTGGCGACGTCATGTGCGTGCGCGCCTTTCAGCGCGAACGAGACGATGGCCCCTTTGCCCGGCGCGTTACCGATAATCTGCACCGAGTTTATTGCGCCGAGGCGTTCGTGGGCGTAGGCGCAAAGGCTTTCTTCATGCGTGGCGATGGCTTCGCGGCCAACGTCCATCATGTAATTGAGTGCGGCGGTTAGTCCGGCGGCTTGGGCGATGGGCGGCGTGCCCGCCTCGAAACGGTGCGGTGGTTCGGCATAGGTGACGCCATCCTCGGTGACAGTGCCGATCATCTCGCCGCCGCCTTGATACGGGGGCATCGCGGCCAGATGCTCGTATTTGCCCCACAGCACGCCGATGCCGGAAGGTCCGTATAGCTTGTGTCCGGTGATAACGTAGAAATCGCAGCCCAAATCTTGCACGTCCACCGGCAGATGCACAGCCCCCTGGCTGCCATCGACCAGCACCGGAATGCCACGCGCATGTGCGATGCGGCAAATTTCCTTCACCGGCGTGACCGTGCCCGTCACGTTCGACATATGCGTAACGGCGATCATCTTGGTACGCGGAGTTAGCAGGCGCTCGAACGCCTCCAGATCAAAGCTGTCATCTTCGCGAAGCGGCGCCCATTTGATGACCGCGCCGCGCCGCTCGCGGTGGAAATGCCACGGCACAATGTTCGAATGGTGCTCCAAAATGGACAGCACGATTTCATCGCCCTCGCCTAGCACCATACCGCCGAAGGATTGCGCCACAAGGTTGATAGCCTCGGTCGCGTTCTTGGTGAAAATAACTTCTTCCTCACGCGGCGCGTTCAGGAAGCGGGCAACGGTTTTCCGCGCAGTCTCGAAATTGTCGGTGGCGGCGTTGGAAAGGAAATGCAAGCCCCGGTGGACGTTGGCGTATTCCTGCGCATAGGCGCGCTCTATGGCATCCAGCACCGCACGCGGCTTTTGCGCCGAAGCGCCGTTGTCCAGATAGACCAGCGTCTTGCCGTAGACCGGCTGTGCCAAAATGGGAAAGTCAGCGCGGATGTGCGCCACATCGAACGGAGCGGCAGCGGTATTTGCTGCCTCGCTGGTGCGGTTGTCTCCTGCAACTGATGAGTTTACTGCGGACATTCCGTCTCCTATCGGGCTTTCACGGGTTTGTGCGCCGCCAGCCATCCGCGAATCCCGGCGGGCATGATGAAAACGTTAACGTACCCGAAACGTGTTGCTTTCTGCGCGGCATAGCGGCTCGCGTTGCTGCTCGTATCGGAGCAATAGAACACCAGCGTCGTTTCTTTGTCCGAAGGGAGGTCGTCGGCGGTGAACTCGTTAGGGTTGAGGTTGCTAGCGCCTGGCAGATGTCCGCTTGCCCAGCGGGGACGAGGATTCACATCAAGCAACACCGCGCCCTGCCGCGCGATCAGGTCGGCGACTTCATTCACCGAAAGTTCAAGACAGGGCTTGGTTTGCACTGCGGAAATATCCTTCATCTCAGCTATGACCAGCGCCAGACTTCGCCAGCCAATCTCGTGCTTTCGCCATCAGTATTTCGCGAAAGGCTTCATCCTCTATTTGGTCGATGATTTCGCCGACAAACGCAAGGATTAGCATCGATTTGGCTTCATCAGTTGGTATACCTCGGGAGCGCAGGTAGAACAGCATATCCTCATCTAACGCGCCAGATGTTGCGCCGTGGTTGCATTTTACATCATCTGCGTAAATTTCTAGCTCTGGCTTTGCGTCAAATTCGGCTGTCTCAGAAAGAAGCAGGCCGTTGGCGAGCTGACGGCCATCAGTCTTTTGCGCATCTGGCCGGACGATCACTTTTGCCTGGAAGATGCCGCGCGACTCGCCATCCAGCACGGATTTGACAGTTTCGCGACTCTCGCAGGATGGCACGGTGTGATCCACCACTTGCGTGAAATCGGCGTGCTCGCGGCCCTTGAGCAGCATTGCGCCATTGAAGTTGTAGCGCGCGCCTTCGCCGTTGAACGTGATGTGGTTTTGCGCCCGCGTTAGTGCGCCGCCCGCCACGATATGCACCGGATCGTATGCCGCGCCTGCTTCCAGGTTCGCCACGACCGCCGATAAATGCCGCGCATCGGGCGTTTCGTCCAGGCGCGCGTGCCGGAGCGTTGCGTTGCCTGCGATATTAAGGTTTAGCGTGGTGAACATCTGCGCGGCGCCTGTGCCTGCGTGCGTTTCGACCAGCGAAACGTCAGCGCCTTCGCCCAGGCTGAGAGCGCTGCGGCAAGCGTGAATTTCCGCTGCTGTGCCCGCCGCTATGAACACCAGATGCAGAGGCTTATCGAGCTTGATGCCCGGCGCAACCGCTAGCATCGCGCCATCTGTGGCGAAAGCCGTGGCAAGTTGCGTCACAGAATCATGTTCGGCGTTGTATTCAGCCAGTGGCAGCCGCGCGAGGGCCTCGGCGGCGGTGGCGGCATCGTTCAGCGCCTCACGCAGAGAACGGAATGTCACGCCTGGCGCATTTTGTACGGTGGAATAGTCAGCGCGGAAACGTCCGCCGATGAACACAGCACGGTAGACGTCCGGCTCTTCGCGCACGAGAAAATCAGGCGCTTCCGGCATGTCATTGGCGATGTCATCCGCCTGCGGAAGCAAAGTGCGCAGATCGGTGTATTTCCATTCCTCAATGCGCCGGTGTGGCAGCCCCGCTTCCGCGAAAGCCGTTATGCCTGCATCGCGCCATGCGCGCACGCCCGGTACATCCGCTCCCGGCAACGACTCCGCATTTTGCGAATATAGCGCGGCAAGCTGCTTTTCAGCGGGCGTTGCGTTTTCGCGAATTGGCAATTGGATGGTCATGTTTTTGCTATTCCCCCCATCCTCGCTCACGCGGCATCCGTGCCATATTCAGCGTAACCGGATTTTTCCAGCTCCAGCGCGAGTTCTTTGCCGCCTGAACGCACGATGCGTCCGCCCGCCATCACATGTACCTTGTCGGGCACGATGTAATTCAACAGCCGCTGATAGTGCGTGATGACCAGAAACGCGCGATCGGGCGCGCGCAGAGAGTTCACGCCTTCTGACACAACGCGCAAAGCGTCGATATCCAGGCCGCTGTCGGTTTCGTCCAGCAGACAGAGCGACGGTGTGAACATCGTCATTTGCAGCGTTTCCAGGCGCTTTTTCTCGCCCCCCGAAAAACCGACGTTCAGCGGGCGTTTCAGCATGTCCATGGAGATGCCGAGTGTGGCGGCTTTTTCCTTCACCAGGCGCATGAAATCAGGCGTGGAGATTTCCGCCTCGCCTCGGCCTTTGCGCTGGGCGTTGAGCGCGGCGCGCAAAAAGGTGAGCGACGCCACGCCGGGAATTTCAACCGGGTGCTGAAACGCCAGGAACACGCCAGCCTGCGCGCGTTCGTCCGGCTCCATGGCGAGAAGGTCTTGCCCGTTCCAAGTGACGGAGCCCTCGGTGATGTTGTAGTCGTCCTTGCCCGCGAGAATATACGAGAGCGTGGATTTGCCCGTGCCGTTTGGTCCCATAATGGCGTGGATCTCGCCAGCGGGGACGGTCAGGTCCAGCCCGCGCAGAATTGGCTTGTCACCGATGGCGGCGTGAAGGTTTTTGATTTCGAGTGCTGATGACATATCGCTTTTCTATTCTTCCCCATCAAGATAATGGACAGGTTGGATGCGTCCGATCGCAGTATAAGTTGCGGTTTTCATGTTGCCGTCTTTTACGCCGGCGGCAACAGCAATCTTGCCGGAATCCGGATAATCGACAACGTCAGCTTCCCCTGTAGTTGAAACGCAGAAATAGTGAAGGTCTTCCGTGCCGGTATTGATGATTTGATGCGCCTCTGTTCCGGCGGGAGCGCCAACAAAATCACCCGGTTTCAGCGGGTAGACTTGATCGCCGAAGCGATATTCACCCTGGCCGGAGATTATGTAGCAGAGTTCGTCAAGAACGTGGTGGCGGTGGAAGGGAAATGCCTTTTTTCCTGGAGGAACGACATGCACCGCACAACCGAGCTTTTTGAGGCCAAGCGTCCGTCCGACACGGCCCCAATTGACCACGAACTGATTACCGTTGCCGACTTCCGACAGCGAAACATCGGCGATGTTCACGATTGGCTTTTCCGCAGAGGTCATCCTACGCTTCCATCCAGGCTGATGCCGATGAGTTTTTGCGTTTCGGCCAAGAATTCCATTGGGAGTTGTTGCAGTACGTCGCGGACGAAGCCGTTCACGATCAATGCGACGGCTTCTTCGCCTGAAAGTCCACGCGACATGACATAGAAAAGCTGGTCGTCGGAGATTTTCGAGGTGGTCGCTTCGTGCTCGAACTGGGCTGATGCGTTTTTCGCCTCCAGGTAAGGCACGGTGTGAGCGCCGCATTTGTCGCCGATTAGCAGGCTGTCGCATTGGGTGAAGTTGCGCGCGCCCGTCGCTTTGCGGTGCGCGGAAACCAGCCCGCGATAGGTGCTGTCTGAATGTCCCGCCGCAATGCCCTTGGATATGATGCGGCTGGAGGTGTTCTTGCCGAGATGGATCATCTTGGTGCCGCTGTCCACCTGCTGATAGCCGTTTGAGACCGCGATGGAATAGAACTCGCCCCGGCTGCCTTCGCCGCGCAACACGCAGCTTGGATATTTCCAGGTGATGGCCGAGCCGGTCTCGACCTGCGTCCACGAGATTTTGGAGTTGCGTCCCCGACAATCGCCGCGCTTGGTGACGAAATTGTAAACGCCGCCTTTGCCTTCCGCGTCGCCCGGATACCAGTTCTGCACTGTGGAGTATTTGATTTCGGCATCGTCCAGCGCCACAAGCTCGACCACAGCGGCGTGGAGTTGGTTCTCATCACGTTGCGGCGCGGTGCAGCCTTCCAGGTAGCTTACGTAACTGCCTTTGTCAGCGATGATGAGCGTGCGTTCAAACTGGCCGGTTTCGCGCTCGTTGATGCGGAAGTACGTGGATAGCTCCATGGGGCAGCGTACGCCTTCCGGCACATAAACGAACGAGCCGTCGGAGAACACTGCCGAATTCAGCGTGGCGTAGTAATTGTCGGAGGTCGGAACCACCGAGCCGAGATACTTCTGCACCAGTTCAGGATAATCGCGCACCGCCTCAGAGATTGGGCAGAAAATAACGCCCGCCTTTTTCAGCTCTTCCTTGAAGGTGGTGACGACCGACACGCTGTCAAACACCGCATCCACCGCCACGCGTGCGCCCTGCACGCCCGCCAGAAGCTCCTGCTCTTTCAGCGGGATGCCGAGACGCTCATATGTGCGGAGCAATTCCGGGTCTACCTCATCGAGGCTTTTCGGGCCTTCGGTCGATTTGGGAGCGGAGTAGTAGTACAGATCCTGAAAGTCGATCTTGGGGTAATGCACTTTCGCCCAGGTTGGTTCGGTCATCGTCAGCCAGCGGCGAAACGCTTCCAAGCGCCAGTTGAGCAGCCATTCTGGCTCGTCCTTTTTGGCCGAGATGAAACGGACGATATCTTCGTTAAGGCCCTTCGGCGCTTTTTCGGATTCAATATCGGTTGTGAAGCCGTATTTGTATTTGTCGGCTTCCAGCCCGCTTACCTGTTCGACTGTATCGGTATCAGCAGCCACTTACTTTCTCCTCAGGCTGTGCGGCTTTTCCGTGTTGCGTGCTGCTAGTGCTGTTATTTTGCGGGGAATACGCGGTTGCTTCGGTCGCGTATGAGAAGTCATCATCGAGTACGTTTTGCAGCGTTACGGCTTCCAGAAAATTTGCGATATGATTTTGCATGGCTTCCCACAGATTATGCGCCGCGCATTGTTGCGACCCCAGGCACCACTCCATATGCTCGGGAGAGCAGCGGTTCATGCGGACGTTTTCGTCCGTGGCCGCCATTATAGAAGCAATACTAATTTCGGAAGGCTGTAAAGCGAGCCGGTATCCACCTTTTGGGCCTCTGATAGCTTTTACAAGACCGCCACGACGCAATTTCATGAAAAGCTGTTCGAGATACGCGGTGGAAATCTGCTGGCGCTCGGCAATCGCGCTCAGTGGCAGGGATGTTGTTGTATCGTGACGCGCCAGTTCGACCATTGCGAGCACGGCATAACGGCCTTTTGTACTAAGCTGCATGTAAATTCCGGCCTTTCCTGAGGGATGCCCGTGCGGTTTCAGCTTGCGGACCGTTGGGGCAGTTGTGCTATGAGACTTCCCTAATTGTGTATGCGCGGTGTTCGCTTAGAAGCAGTATACAATGTCGTAACCTTTGATATATAGAAATTCCGACAATGGGAGTCAAGTTTTCTTGCGACAAGTTGTGATATTGGCTAGTAGCGAATACCCCTTTCTGTATGAGCGCATTTGTGGCAACTGTTAACATCCCTTCATCGAAAAGTTCAAATCATGCCTGAAGTCATCATAAACGGCCCGGCTGGGCGCATCGAAGCCCGCTATCATCATGAACCTACGAGTTTTGCGCCCATTGCGGTGATTTTGCATCCGCACCCGCAATTTGGCGGCACTATGAATAATCAGATCGTGTACAATCTCTACTATTCCTTCGTAAAGCGCGGTTTCTCGGTATTACGATTCAACTTTCGCGGGGTAGGGCGGAGTCAGGGGCTGTTCGATAATGGTCCTGGCGAATTGTCCGATGCCGCCACTGCGCTTGACTGGCTGCAAATCTATAACCCGGATGCGCGGTCGTGCTGGATTGCAGGTGTGTCGTTCGGTTCGTGGATCGCGATGCAGCTTCTCATGCGCCGGCCGGAAATCGACGGTTTTGTCTCGATAGCGCCACCAGCCAATCTTTACGACTTTAGTTTTCTGGCGCCTTGTCCGTCATCAGGGGTGATGATCAATGGCGAGGAAGACCGCGTGGTTCCACCTGAGTCGGTGAAAACGCTTGTTGAAAAACTGAAGACGCAAAAAGGCATCGTTGTTAGCCATCACACTGTTCCGGGCGCCAATCATTTTTTTGAGGACAGGATCGACGATCTCATGGTGAACGTGGATGAGTATCTCGATTTGCGGCTCGATCCGTCGCGCAAATTGCCTGCTCCTGGGAAAACTAAAGACTGAGCCTTTAAATTCTGCCATCTCGAATATGCTAGTGCGCTGACGCATTCAAAAGATTCATATGTCAGCGCGCCAGCTCTTTGTTTATGCATCGATTCACCAAACTCCTGTGTAACCATCCGTTTGGATCAATGCACTAGCGACCCGACGCAAATGGCAACGGGATCGGTGGACATGTGTCGTGCAAAGACGATAATTCGGCAATAAACTGTGGTCTGGCCATATTTCACTGCAAATATGGTGGCGGGCGTGCATTATTTTTCTGCACGCTTCGTGTGCGGCGCAAATTTGTGATGCATTTTTCGAGGAGGTCGGAATGCGAGTTTTCAGGCTGGTGTTAGGGGTAGTCATCAGCATGATGCTTGTTGCTGCCGCCACAGGAGCGGAAGCGCAAAGATTAAAAAATGAAATTCTGTTAAAAAAATCAGGTGTTGCGGGCACTGCGAGAGATATATCTCAATCACTGATTAGTGTATTTGATACTTACGCAAAGAAAAATAAGTTGAAAGACGTTGGTCCTGCCCTACGTCTTCTTCAGAAGTTGATACCTCAGGCGTATGATTCCAAGAAAATTCTGGCTATTGTTGATGATGAGCTTTCTAAGGAGCTCACAGATTATGAGAAAAAGCAGCTAATTTCTTTTTATTCGTCCCGCTCCACTAAGCGCATTGTACAAAAAGTTAATGTCGCCACGGGGAGGGTGTCTAAGAATGTACAAAAATACCTCAAGCAGAAAATATCGCCCCCTGCCGATCGGGTCACATTATACCAAGACATAATCAAGGCCAGAGGGCTGCTTGATGACGCGCTCTCCATGATGCGCGTTACCTATGTTGCTATTCCAGGCGCTATCATGAAAGCGATGAAAGTTCCTGCGAATATGGATGATATGGCGAGGCAGTATTTGGTCGCTGAAAGGCGGCTTAAGTCTACCTTTGAGCAATATACATATGTGATTTATGTCCGTGCTTTAAAAGATGTTCCTATAAATGAACTTGAAGAATATTTAAATTTCCTTCAGTCCCCTGTTGGTAGTCGCTATATTGCTCTTAAGCGTAAGCTGTTGACCGAAGCATTGATGGTCCAGACCGATGAATTGGCGAACAGGATTATCGGGTCTGTTAAAGGTGGTAAGAACTCCGGTAATAAGTATGAGGGCATATCGGATAACGGCACAGCTTCAAACGATAGAATAAACCACAGGGGTTCTGGAAGAGCTGTAAGAGACTTAAAAAACAAAGAACTTCTTATAAATTCAAACGCTGTTGAGTTTGCAAAAAGCTTTCCCGCGTTGGTCATTGCAGGGTTTAACGCTACGCCAGTAGCAAACAGAGATCAACGTGCTCAACGAAAACAACTCATGCGTTACGTAAAACGGCTTGCGCCGGTTGCGTATAGCCATGAGAAAGTTCTTGCGATTATAGACGATGCTTTGGACGAAGAGCTGAGGCCAGGGCAAAAACGGCAGCTTCTTAACTTTTTCACATCTGAACTTGGTAAGCGTTTATTCAGTGCTGAAAGAAGCACGATGCGTTTGATGCTAAGAAATCCTAGGAAAATTGGCAGATATATACAGCGCCACAATGTCGATCCTTTTCGTGATGGTTTATATCGCGAGATTATGGAGGCAAACGGTGCGCTTGAAGACGCCCTTTCCATGAATCGCATTATGAACGTTGCTATCCCGGCCGCTGTTATGACTGCGCTAAAGAGGCCGGTAAATCCTGAAGACATGCAGAGGCAATATTTGCGTAGGCAGAAACAGATGTTGCAACAAGCTCAGCAGAATATTTACGCTGCATATGTCTACGCATACCGGAATATAAGTAATGAAGAATTAGAGAGCTATCTAAATTTTGTGAAATCATCTGTTGGGAAGCGCTTTGTTGCTGTGAGCCGTAAGCTTTGGGCGGAAGCGCTGATGATCCAGACCGACGAATTCGCTAAGATGCTTATTGATGAAATTGGCGTCGATCCAACCCAGATACCTGGTGCGGTTACGCGCATATCTCCTTAAAAGTGGCCAGGAAGACTTCGGGGGTAGACGCACGGCGCTACGATGCGTAACGTGCGTGATGTCCGGACAGCATATCGAAGCTGCAATGTTCTGTTTATGAAATATCTCAGTTTCAGCGGCAATTTAAATCAAAAAAGCTATATTGTAACGGGTTGCGCTGTATACAATGCCTGTGCTAGAGAACCCTCGGCAAAGGGCTCCATGTTAATTCGATGGGGGAAAGCCTTATTGCCGCAGTTTAATTCTTGCGACAATCCTGACGATTTCATACCCGCAGGATAGACACAGAGAGAGCGCTAAGGTGACTAGCGAAGACACCCACGTGTCGGGCGTGGCAGGACGCTATGCGATAGCCCTGTTCGAACTCGCACGCGAGCAAAATGAGTTGGAAGCGACGGAAGCAGCGCTTATCCAGCTCGACGGGCTTTTGAAAGAGAGCGAAACATTGCGACGCTTTGTGCTGAGTCCATTATTTTCCGCACATAATCAGTCGCAGGTGGTGACGCTGATTTCTGAAAAGGTTGATTTGGGGGATTTGGCACAAAATTTCCTTCAGCTCCTGGTCAAGAATCGCCGCCTATCAGCTCTTAGCGAGATCATCGCAAATTTCCGCAAGTTGACAGTTGGCAGCCGCGATGAGCTGACTGCCGAAGTTGTTTCCGCCATTCCGCTGGGTGATGCGCATGCGCAACAGCTCAAAGCGGAGTTGAGCGCGAAGACAGGCAAACACATTACACTGAATTCGAAAGTCGATCCCTCAATTCTGGGCGGACTTGTCGTCAAAATCGGCAGCCGCATGATCGACTCTTCGATCCGCACTAAGTTGAACAATCTGAAAATCGCTATGAAAGAGGTGGGCTGATGGAAATCCGGGCCTCGGAAATTTCCTCGATCCTGAAAGAGCAGATCAAGAAATTCGGCCAGGAGGCCGAGGTTTCGGAGATCGGCCAGGTGTTATCGGTTGGTGACGGTATCGCCCGTGTCTACGGGCTCGATAACGTGCAGGCCGGTGAGATGGTCGAGTTTGCTAACGGCATCCGTGGGATGGCGTTGAACTTGGAAGTCGATAACGTCGGTATCGTGATCTTCGGTGAAGACCGCGAAATTAAAGAAGGCGACGTCGTCAAGCGGACCGGCAGCATCGTGGAAGTGCCAGTCGGTAAAGGGCTTCTCGGCCGGGTGGTGGACGCCCTCGGTAATCCAATCGACGGACGTGGTCCTATTGAGGCGACCGAATATCGCCGCGTGGATGTGAAAGCGCCTGGCATTTTGCCTCGCCAGTCGGTGCACGAACCGATGGCGACTGGCCTCAAGGCCATCGATGCGCTCATCCCAGTCGGACGCGGCCAGCGTGAATTGATCATCGGTGACCGCCAGACCGGTAAAACGGCAGTGGCGCTTGATACGATCCTCAATCAGAAAGCCATCAACGAAAGTGGTGACGAAAGCCAGAAGCTTTACTGTGTTTATGTCGCAGTTGGCCAGAAGCGCTCCACCGTCGCACAATTCGTGAAGGTGCTCGAAGAACACGGCGCGCTTGAATATTCAATCGTTATCGCCGCCACAGCTTCCGATCCGGCGCCGATGCAGTTTATCGCGCCATATTCCGGTTGCGCCATGGGCGAATATTTCCGCGACAACAGCATGCATGGCTTGATTGTGTATGACGATCTTTCCAAGCAGGCCGTAGCTTATCGCCAAATGTCGCTACTGCTTCGCCGTCCGCCCGGACGTGAAGCTTTCCCTGGCGACGTGTTCTACCTGCACTCCCGCTTGCTGGAACGCGCCGCGAAGCTGAACTCAGACCATGGTTCCGGTTCGCTGACAGCGCTGCCAGTGATTGAGACGCAAGCGAATGACGTGTCGGCCTACATCCCAACCAACGTGATTTCCATCACTGACGGGCAGATCTTCCTTGAAACCGATCTGTTCTACCAAGGCGTTCGTCCAGCGGTGAACGTCGGTGTTTCGGTGTCGCGTGTGGGGTCGTCCGCACAGGTTAAGGCTATGAAGCAGGTGGCCGGCTCGCTGAAGGGCGAACTCGCGCAGTATCGCGAGATGGCGGCCTTCGCACAGTTCGGGTCTGACCTTGACGCCACTACGCAACGTCTGCTGGCGCGCGGCGCACGTCTAACCGAGCTTCTCAAGCAGCCGCAGTTCTCGCCGCTCCAGATGGAAGAGCAGGTCTGCGTGATTTTCGCCGGAACGCGTGGCTACCTTGATTCTTTGCCGTTAAAAGCCGTGCGGAGTTTCGAAGATGATCTGCTAACCACCCTGCGTGGAAGCCATGCAAATCTTCTAAGCGAAATTCGCAAACAAAAACAACTGACCAAAGAACTGGAAGCACAGCTAAAAGATGTACTTGATACGTTCGCTAAAAACTTCAGCGCGTAAAGGTTCGTTTGCTGTGACCAGTCCTATGAAGCAACTGGCGGGGATGCAATGCCAAGCTTGAAAGATCTTCGCAATCGCATTGGCTCTGTCAAAGCGACGCGAAAAATCACCAAGGCCATGCAAATGGTGGCGGCGGCTAAATTGCGCCGGGCGCAAGACGCCGCTGTTGCCTCCAAGCCTTATGCCGAGCGGATGGACGCTATTCTGGCAAATCTGAATGCCCGCCTGGGAAGCAAGACTAGCGCATCGCCGCTCTTGATTGGCACTGGCAAGTCAGATGTGCATTTGCTGGTCGTGATGACCGCTGAACGCGGGCTCGCAGGCGCGTTCAACAGCAACATCATCCGTATGGCGCGCGATCATATCCGCACGCTCCAGGCGCAAGGCAAACAGGTGAAGCTTATCTGTGTGGGCCGCAAAGGCTCCGATGTACTCCGCCGTGAGTTCGATAAGCTCATTATTGATACAGTAGATCTGCGCAGTGTACGTCAACTCACCTATGCGCATGCTCAGGACATTGCCAATAATGTCCTGCGCCGCTTCGAAAATGGCGAGTTCGATGTGATGACGCTGTATTTCTCCGAGTTCAAAAACATTCTGACGCAACGGCCCAAACCGCTGCAACTCATCCCCGCGCGTCTTCCCCATGCCTCGCATGAGGAAGAGAAAACAGTCGATGCGTCGGGTGCAGAATATACCTTTGAGCCGGATGAAGAGGACATCTTGAACGATCTTCTGCCGCGTAACATCGCCACACAGATTTTCCGGGCGCTTATGGAGAACCTCGCGGGGTTCTACGCATCGCAAATGACCGCCATGGACTCTGCAACGCGTAACGCCGGAGAAATGATCGACAAGCTGACATTGACATATAACCGTAGCCGTCAGGCGCAAATTACCAAAGAGCTGATCGAAATCATCTCTGGTGCAGAGGCGCTTTAGGCGGAACGACTGAACTAGAAATTTTTCAGAGCAATACACCAACAACGCCGGGTTAGGCTGAAAGACGACAGGAATACCTCAAATGCTGAACGGAAAAGCGACTGGCCACGTGAGACAGGTGACGGGCGCCGTGGTGGACGTCCAGTTCGACGGACATCTGCCCTCAATTCTCAATGCGCTTGAAACAGAGAACCAGGGCAACCGGCTCGTGCTGGAAGTCGCTCAGCATCTGGGCGAAAACACCGTGCGTACCGTGGCTATGGACTCTACCGAAGGTCTGGTGCGTGGTCAGGATGTTAGGGACACAGGCCAGGCAATCGCCATCCCGGTGGGAGACGAAACTCTGGGCCGCATCATGAACGTGATCGGCGATGCCATCGACGAAGCCGGTCCGGTGAATACCACCGAGCGCCGTCCAATTCACGCTCAAGCGCCTTCTTTCGTGGAACAGTCCACCGAGGTGGAAATTCTCGTCACCGGCATTAAGGTCGTGGACCTGCTGGCGCCATACTCCAAAGGCGGTAAAGTCGGGCTGTTCGGCGGCGCTGGTGTGGGCAAGACCGTGCTCATCCAGGAGCTGATCAACAACATTGCTAAGGCGCACGGTGGTTATTCCGTGTTCGCTGGCGTGGGCGAGCGCACCCGCGAAGGGAACGACCTCTACCACGAAATGATCGAATCCGGCGTGAATGTCGATCCGCATAAGAACAACGGTTCTGCGGCAGGGTCGAAATGCGCCCTTGTGTTCGGTCAGATGAACGAGCCTCCCGGAGCACGCGCTCGCGTCGGTCTTTCCGGCCTGACGGTGGCAGAATATTTCCGCGATCAGGGCCAGGACGTGCTGTTCTTCGTGGACAATATTTTCCGTTTCACGCAGGCCGGTTCTGAGGTGTCGGCGCTTCTAGGCCGCATCCCTTCTGCTGTGGGCTATCAGCCGACGCTCTCCACCGACATGGGCGAACTGCAAGAACGCATCACGTCCACATCCAAGGGCTCGATCACCTCGGTGCAGGCCATTTACGTGCCGGCCGACGACTTGACCGACCCGGCGCCAGCTACCTCCTTCGCTCACTTGGACGCCACGACCGTGTTGTCGCGTGCGATCTCGGAAAAAGGCATCTATCCGGCTGTGGACCCGCTTGATTCCACCTCGCGCGCGCTTGAGCCGCGCGTCGTCGGCGAGGAGCACTACAATGTCGCCCGCCGCGTGCAAGAAGTCTTGCAGAAATACAAGTCGCTGCAAGACATCATCGCCATTCTCGGCATGGACGAACTCTCGGAAGACGACAAGATCACTGTGGCCCGCGCCCGTAAGATTGAGCGCTTCTTGTCGCAGCCGTTCCATGTTGCTGAGGTGTTTACCGGCAAACCAGGCGTTCTGGTGTCTATCGAAGACACGGTGAAAGGCTTCAAGGGCCTCGTGGAAGGCGAGTACGATCACCTGCCAGAACAAGCGTTCTACATGGTCGGCACTATCGAAGAAGCCGTTCAGAAGGCTGAGGAACTGGCCGCAGAAGTCGCTTAGGCGAAAAAGGGAGACAACGCGGCCATGGCCGAAATCTTCAAATTCGAACTTGTCTCGCCTGAGCGTTTGCTGGTTTCCGCCGAGGTTACGGAAGTCATTGTGCCTGGCGCGGAAGGCTATTTCACAGTGCTGCCGCGCCACGCGCCTTTCGTCGCGACGTTGCGGCCCGGTGTGTTGCAAGTGCCTGGCCTGAAAACCAAGTTCAGCAACATTTATGTCCGCAGCGGTATAGCCGATGTTAGCCCTGATGGTGTGTTGACTATCCTGGCTGAAAAAGCGGTGCCCGTGGAAGAAATGAACGCAGCGCTTTACGATAGCGAAATCAAGGTCTTGGAAGATCTCCTTGATATAGCTAAGGAAGAAGACGCCAAAGCGCAGGCTGCCTTCACATTGGAGCGGTTGCGCGAACTTCGTGAAGAACTGGGCTTGGCTGCTGCTGCGTAAAGTCTCTTTGGGAGACGCAAAAGAACCACAAGATGTGGCTCGGCTTAGCACAGTTATTGTTAACCGCAATAGCGGCGATGGGTTTTGCTTGTACTTAGCCCATCCTACGGCAGGGCGCACTCGTTTGAACAGATGATGCTCTAGTAAGCGGCGGACCATGACACAGCGTAAACGCGTAGGTGTGCTCATTTCTGGGCGCGGCAGCAACATGGCCGCGCTCATCGAGGCGTGCCGCGCGCCAGATTTTCCTGCTGAAATCGCGCTCGTCATTTCCAATCGCCCGAAAGCCGCTGGCCTTGAGACCGCGCGCGCCGCTGGCATCGCTGCTGAGGTCATCAATCACAAGCATTTCCCCTCGCGCGAGGCGTTCGACGAGTCGGTGACGGAACGTCTGCGCTCGGCAGGTGTGGAGCTGGTTTGCATGGCTGGCTTCATGCGCATCCAGTCGTCGGCGTTCGTGGAGACGTGGCGCAACCGCCATCTCAACATTCACCCGTCGCTGTTGCCGTCGTTTCGCGGTCTCGATCCGCATGGGCAGGCGCTTGCGGCGGGGGTGCGCGTTTCCGGCGCAACGGTGCATTTCGTCCGCGATGAGATGGACGCTGGGCCGATCGTCGCGCAGGCCGTGGTTCCGGTTGAGCCGGGCGACACCGCTGACACGCTGGCGGCGCGCGTTCTGAAGGCCGAGCATGTGCTTTATCCGCATGCGTTGAAGCTGGTTGCTTCCGGTGATGCGTGGGTGGAGGGCGAAGCTGTCCGCACCCGGCCCGGCGCACAGGTGCTGTTTCCGTCGGTTAGCGCGTGATGTACAACAGACTATAGTGCCGCTCTATCCAACAGCCGAATCTGTCACGGATTTCATGGCGTTGGGCCCAGTGAGCGGCGGCCCTGCGGCGTGAACTTCCTCCCACTCCGCGTCGGTGAACATCCGTGAGCTAACGATAAAACGAACGCCGTCCGCCGCCTCAATGGAGAAGCTGTCGCCGCCGCCAGTAGTGACATCCACCGTCAATTCGAAAGCCGCCCAATAGTCGTATTGGGTCGCGCCGACGAAAAACGGGCAGCCTTCGATTGCGCCAAGCAGAACGTCTCGCGCTCCAGGGCGGAAATCGCTTTGGCGGAAACACATTGGCGCGCTGCCCTCGCAGCATCCGCCGGAGAGATGGAAAATCAACGGGCCATGCTCCGCTTTCAAGCGCTGAACCAAGTCCCTGGCTTCGGAAGTAAAGATAACGCGATCCGGCATGATCATTTCTCCAGCGATTCTCCAGCGGTGCATCAAAGCGGGCCAAAAGGCCCGCTCCGTTTGCTTGCAAGATTTGTTTAGAAGAAGCCCAGCGCATTCGGGCTGTAACTCACCAGCAAATTCTTGGTCTGCTGATAGTGATTGAGCATCATCTTGTGCGTCTCGCGGCCGAAGCCCGATTCCTTGTATCCGCCGAAAGCAGCGTGCGCCGGATAGGCATGATAGCAGTTCGTCCAAACGCGGCCCGCCTGGATCGCCCGTCCAACACGATAAGTGTTGTTGACGTTACGCGACCACACGCCCGCACCAAGACCGTAAACCGTGTCATTGCCGATCTCGATTGCATCGTCGATGGTCTTGAAGGTCGTCACTGAGAGCACGGGGCCGAAGATTTCTTCCTGGAAAATGCGCATCTTGTTGTGACCGGTGAAAACGGTTGGCTGCAAGAAGAAGCCGTTTCCCAACTCGCCTTCCAGATGTGCGCGATCGCCGCCCGTCATAAGCTCGGCGCCTTCGTCTTTGCCGACTTGAATGTAGTTCAGGATCTTTTCAATCTGGCCTTTTGAACACTGCGCGCCCATTTGTGTCGTAATATCAAGCGGATCGCCAACTTTAATGCTGGCAACGCGCGCGACGGCCCTCTCCATGAATTTGTCGAAGATGCTTTCCTGGATGAGCGCGCGCGATGGGCAGGTGCAAACTTCGCCCTGGTTGAAGGCGAAAAGGGCAAAACCTTCAAGCGCCTTGTCGAAGAAGGCGTCGTCTTGATCCATGACATCAGCGAAGAAGATATTCGGCGATTTACCCCCCAGTTCCATGGTCTGCGGGATGATGGTTTCTGCCGCATATTGCATGATCTGGCGGCCAGTAGTCGTTTCGCCGGTGAAGGCGATTTTTGCGATACGCGGGCTGCGCGCTAGCGGTGTGCCAACTTCCGATCCATGCCCGAACACAACGTTCAAGACGCCTGGAGGCAGCAGGTCGCCGATCAGGTCCATCAACACTGCAAGGCTCATCGGCGTGTCGGAGGCTGGCTTGATGACCACACAATTGCCAGCGACGAGGGCTGGCGCCATTTTCCAGGCGGCCATAAGAAGCGGGAAGTTCCAGGGAATGATCTGGCCGACTACCCCGAGCGGCTCGTGGAAATGATAGGCGATGGTGTCGTGGTCGATCTCGGCAATTGTGCCTTCTTCGGCGCGAATGCAGCTTGCGAAATACCGGAAATGGTCGGCGGCCAGCGGAACATCCGCATTCAGCGTTTCACGGATCGGCTTGCCGTTGTCGCGTGTTTCTACGTAGGCAAGAAGTTCTAAATTCGCTTCGATGCGATCGGCGATCGCGTTTACGATGCGCGAGCGTTCGGTGAGTGAGGTTTGCGCCCATTTTTCCCGCGCGGCATGGGCGGCATCAAGCGCCTTCTCGACATCGTCGCCATCGGAGCGCGCTATCTCGCACAGAGTAGATGCATCGATGGGACTGTGGTCCGTGAAATAACGTCCCTTTAGTGGAGCTGCCCAAGCGCCATTGATAAAGTTGTCATAGCGCGCACGCAGACGGCTTTTATCGATTTTCGTCTGGTCAAACATAGGATACTCCTTTCAAGTTACCCTTGATCATGCCGCTGTTCGCAGCGTGGTCTGAAAGACTCGCATCGCTTAAAGGTTGTGTCAGTACAGCAGCAGTTGGTGCACATGCGAAACTGTCTCAAAATTGCGACAGATCGGTCCGGCTAATTGGAATCGGCGCTCCTAAGGCCCAGCCGAGCCAGCTTTCTGTGCAGCGTTGCCCGCGAAATGCCAAGTTCGCGGGCGGCAACGGCAACCTTGCCGTTGGCCCGGATCATCGCGCGCTGAACCACACTGCGCTCAGCGTCGGAAAAATTGTCTCGCCCCGTTTTTTCGCCCCCGAGAATATCCGCAGCCGGAAGCGGCGTTTTGAAGCTCGTTTGTGTCAGCCCAAGCGCAATGCGTGCGCTGCGAGAAGCGCCAATTACGAGATCGTCTTGATCGACAGCGAGGAGCGCAGAAGCAGCGTTCTGTGTCGTTGGGGCGAAAAGGATGCGTGCCTTGGGGAATGCCTTCCGAAAGTATTCCGTCTCAATACAGCGAGCCGCATCGCTAACGGTTGTAGCAATGAGCTTGAGATAACCCTCCGTCAGATCGGCGCGGCAGGAAGACACATCAAGCGCCGCCAGAAGTTTTCCCTCATGATCGTGGATGGGAGCCGTAACGCAGGAAAGAAGCGTATTTCGAGAAAAAAAGTGCTGGTCCCGGTGGATCGTTATAAGCTTGTGTTCTACGAGGCATGTCCCAATGGCGTTGGTGCCTTCGCTTTCCTCGCTCCAGATCGAACCGGGCCAAAGCCCCCAGTCGTGGAAGGTCTTGTCGTCGCCGGTTGCGCCGCGCCGTTCAACCGGAACGCCGTCTTTATCCGCTAACAAAACGCAGCAACCGACCGCGCCCACCGCAAGATATAACCGGTCAAGACTGCTCTTAGCGATTTCGATCAGCGGCTCTATACGTTGCCGGGCAATGCGCAACTCTAATTCAGTCAAGCGCTGTGGCGGACGCCTGTTGGTCGGATCGAGATGGTGCAACGATAAGGATCGCTGCCAAGACGCGACAAGCGCAGACATCGCCATTTCATTGGACTGAATAGCGTGGTTAATTTTTTCGGCATGCACTACTGTCTGCTTGAGGCCACCCATACTCTCCTCCCAGAGATATGTGTCCTCGCCTTGAATTTCGGCTTATCGGGACAGTCGATGGGTTATTCCCACTGCAGGCGTATTATAATCCCCCCCAACAAAGCTGTCCATCTATTGGGGGCGCGCTTATAATCACGTTATTGTTCTTCAAAAGAGTGCTATCGATAGCGATTGGCTCTTAAGCCAAGTTCTTCCCTCCAACCGCCTCTTCATAGAGAACTCGGCGCAAAACCTTGCCGACATTTGATTTTGGCAGTTCTTCTTTGAACACGACCTTTTTGGGCACTTTATATCCGGTCAGCGTTTCCCGGCAGTAATCCCGGATTTGCTGTTCGGTCAGATTTTCATCGCGTTTGATAACAAAGGCAGTTACCGCTTCGCCGGAATGATCATCGGGGAGCCCAACCACAGCGACGTCTTTTACCTCCGGCATCTGAATGATGACATCTTCAACTTCGTTCGGATAAACGTTGAAGCCGGAAACATTGATCATCTCTTTAAGCCGGTCTACCAGTTTGAACTGGCCGTCAGGCAGCATCAGCCCCATATCGCCGGAGCGGAAAAAGCCGTCTTCTGTAAATACGCGTGCGGTTTCTTCCGGGCGGTTCCAATAACCGCGCATAACTTGCGGCCCTTTGATTGCAATTTCCCCGATTTCGCCTTCGGCAACCGGCTGGCCTTCCGCATCCAGAATGCGCACCTCGGTTGATGGCCAGGGAAAACCAATCGCACCGGTGAAACAGTCGATACGGGGCGAATTAAACGTCGCCCCCGGCGAAGTTTCCGATAGTCCGTACCCTTCGATGATGGGGAAGCCGGTGATCTTCTTCCATTTCTCGGCAACAATGGATTTCGTCGCCATGCCACCACCGATACAGACGGACAGATGAGAAAAATCGGCGTTCGGAAAATCTGGGTGATCGGCCAACGCGCTGAAAAGCGTGTTGATGCCAACGAAAATCGTGAAAGGTCTTTTGCGGAGCGTTGTCGTGAATGTCTTCAAATCGCGTGGATTGGTAATTAGCAGAGCGGTTCCGCCAATCCGCAGGGTGAAGAACGCGCAGCCCGTAAGCGCAAAGATGTGATAGAGGGGCAGCGCGCCAATCATGATGTGGCGCTTGTTCTCCCGGTCAAGCACTGGATCGAACCACGCAACGCATTGCTCAGTATTCGCCTGCACGTTGGAGTGCTGGAGCATTGCGCCTTTCGAAACGCCGGTGGTTCCGCCGGTGTATTGAAGGAAAGCGAGGTCATCCGGCGTTATCGGCACAGGGACGAAGCCATGTTTTGCGCCTTCTTTAAGAGCTGTTTGCAGGCTGATCGCCTGGCTCTGCCGGTCTTTCTTCGTAACGCCTTGCTTGCGACGCGCCACAACGCTGATAAGGCGGCCTTTGAGACCAAGAAGATCGCCAACTTCAACCCGAACCATTGTATCGAAGGAAACAGCCTTGTCTGCCGCCGCTACGGTTTTCTCAAACAGAGAAAGAAAGAAGATGAACTTAGCGCCAGAATCTTTCATCTGGTGGGTGAGTTCTCTTGGCGTATAAAGCGGATTGGTGTTGACGACAATGCCGCCCGCTTTCAGCACTCCGAAAAGGATAGGGATGTATGCCGCCACGTTGGGCATGAAAATCGCGACGCGGTCTCCCTTGACCAAGCCTTTCGCTTGAAGGAAGCCTGCAACTTTATTAGCGATTTCATCAACTTGGGCATAGGTCAAGGATACGCCAAAGCTTTCGACGGCAGGTCGGGAAGCATATTGTTGTTTGCTTTCCTCTAGCAGGTCGACCAGCGTTTTACCCAGTTTGTCGTCCACGTTATGAGGGGTTGACGGCGGGTAATGCTGCAACCAGGGAAACGTTGACGCCTGCCTGGTAACTTGAGTTTCAGCCATGACGTTACTCCCAACACTTATCATTGGCTCCGGGGCGTTCCCGGTTTTCGTATTGTTAGCCCAGCATTTTTTTGCAGGAGATGCAATCTGAACTGCTTCTCGCATCTCCTGCGGATAAAAACTTGCTGTGATTAAAAAGCTTCCTCATCGAAGCTCATTAAGGTTTCTGCCCCTGACATGATCTGCGCAAATAATGCGCCGCCTTGCGGCAGGATCCTACTAAAGTAGAACTTTGCCGTGGCGATCTTTGCTTTGTAAAACTGTTCCTCTCCACCAGGGTCTTCTTTCAGTTTTTTGAGAGAGATTTCCGCCATCTGCACCCAGAGATAGGCGAGGGCCGTTAAACCGAACATACGCAGATAATCTGTCGCCGCCGCCCCGGCTTCATCCGGATTCGCCAGCCCTTTTTGCGCGATGCGTGCAGTGGCCTGCTGCAAACGCCCGAAAGCTTTTGCCAGCGGTGGAACAAACGGAGCCAGCTCCTCGTTCGTCTGATGCTTTTCGATATAGTTGGCGACGGGGTGGAAGAATTGCCGCAACAGACGTCCGCCCTGCTTGGGCATTTTTCTGCCTACAAGGTCGAGTGCTTGAATGCCGTTCGTGCCTTCATAGAGTTGCGTAATCCGGGCATCGCGCACCAGTTGCTCCATGCCGTGCTCGCGGATGTAACCGTGCCCACCAAAGACTTGAACGCCGATATTCGCGACATCAAAGCCGACATCGGAAAGCAGAGCTTTGACGATCGGCGTGATGAGGGCGACGAAATCTTCAGCATCCGCGCGTACTTCCGGGTCTGGATGATGCGTTTGCAAATCCAGAGAATAGGCAGCCCAGATCCCTAATGCGCGGCAACCTTCTGTGTAAGCCCGTTGCGTCAGAAGCATACGGCGGACATCCGGATGCACGATGATGGGATCGGCCTTTTTGTCCGGATGTTTAGCCCCGGTTAGCGCCCGGCCTTGCAAGCGCTCGCGAGCGTAAGCCACAGCTCCTTGATAAGAAGCCTCGGCGATGCCAAGCCCTTGAATTCCCACGCCCAGGCGCGCGGCGTTCATCATGGCGAACATGGCTTGCATGCCTTTGTTCGGTTCGCCAACGAGCCAGCCGGTTGCGTCATCGAAATTCAGCACACATGTGGGAGACGCCTTGATACCCATTTTGTGCTCGATGGAGCCGCAAACGACGCCATTTCGCGCGCCTACGCTTCCATCGGCATTGGGCAGGAATTTGGGCACCAGAAACAGGCTGATCCCCTTAATTCCTTGGGGGGCGTCCGGCAGACGAGCGAGAACCAGGTGAATGATATTCTCTGTCAGATCATGCTCGCCGGACGAGATGAATATTTTGGAGCCTGAAATTTTGTACGTGCCATCTTCTTGAGGCGTCGCCTTGGTGCGCAGTAATCCTAAGTCGGTGCCGCAGTGATCTTCGGTCAGACACATGGTGCCGGACCAAACGCCTTCAGCCATTTTCGGCAGATAGGTGGCTTTCAACTCATCAGAGGCGTAGCTGTGCAGGGCTTCATAAGCGCCTTGTGTCAACCCCGGATAAAAGCCAAACGACAGGTTCGACGAGCATATCATTTCCTCAAAGAGGGTACCGATGCACTTTGGCATGCCTTGGCCGCCATGGGCCGGATCGGCGCTAATGGACGGCCATTGGCCATCGCGGAAAGTGTTGTAAGCTTCTTTGTAGCCCTTAGGGGTGCGCACAACGCCGTCTTCGAAATGGCAGCCTTCTTCATCGCCAGATCGATTAATCGGCTGAAGAACATCCTGGCAAATCTTGGCGGCCTCTTCGAGAACCGGGTCGATAAGATCAGCGGTAAAATCTTCATACCCCGGCAGCTCGGACAGTTTTTCGCCTTCGAAGAGTTCGTAGAGCACAAAGCGCATGTCACGCAGGGGTGCTTGATAGGTCGGCATAAGATCAGTTCCTCACTGTCAGTTCCTGAGGGGTTTTCCAGTTTCCAGCATGTGGGCGATGCGGGCGGCTGTGCCCTTTTCGCGCACGAGCTTGTAGAAGTTCTTGCGCTCTAGCGCCAAGACATCGTCCTCGGACATTTCTTCGATGAAGTCGGTATCTCCGCCGGACAGCACGTTAGCCAGCGCGTTAGCAACCACAAGATCGTAATCGGTGGCTTTTCCAAGCTTATGAAAGCCGTCAACGGCCATCATCATGGCTGTCTTGCCTGTCGGACCGGGCAACCTATAGGTGGGCGTGGTCCGCGGTTGGTAGCCTTCCACAAGGCTCAGCGCCTTTTTCTTGGCGTCAGCGAGAAGCCGGTAGCGGTTCATCGTTATGCCGTCGTTTTGGCGCATATAGCCGTAGTCTTTTGCCTCGTTCGCCGATTTTGAAACGGTGGCCGTTGAGATGAGTTCGAACGCTTTGCCGACCGCAGGCATAGGACCATTCGGCAACTTTCCAGGTTCGGACCAGCGGGCGAGCATCTCTTTACAGCCGCCCCATCCGGGAATGAGGCCGACGCCAACCTCAACGAGCCCCATATAGGTTTCCGCATGGGCTTGGACGGCGTCGCAATGCAGGAGGAATTCGCAGCCTCCGCCAAGCGCCATGCCCGAGGGCGCGCCAACAACCGGGAACGGCGCATCCCGCATGGCTTTCATCATTTTTTGCCCGCCTTCGACCAGTTCCTCGATGAGTGGCCAGGCGGCAATGTTCATCGCGAAGCTGGCCATGCCGAGATTGGCCCCAGCGGAAAAATGCGAGGCCTCATTATAAAGAACCAACGCCTTGAACTGCTTGGCGACAATGGCAAGAGATTTGCCGAGAAGCTCAAACGTGCCATTGTCGATAGAGTTCATCTTGCTGGTGAATTCAAAGCAGGCAACGCCGTCGCCGACATCCCACAAAGCTGCGGAACCGTTCTTAATGATAGGCGCGGATCTGAGCTTAACGTCCGCGAGCATGACCACGCCTTCAGGGCGCACCACATCTGTGTAATTGCCATCAAGCCCGAGAACATGGCGCTCGCCGTTTTCGACGCGATAAAACGAACGCTTACGTGCTTGTTCCAGAATTGGCGCGACGGGAAGTCCTGCTTGTTGGAAAGCCGCGATTACCCAATCGGCGCCAAGTTTGTCGATGAGTTCGAAGGGGCCGTATTTCCAGTTATAGCCGAGCCGCATCGCTTCATCGATTTTGTCGGCGCTGTCCGCCGCGTCGCCAACGAGCCTGGCTGCATAGCTGAGGGTCGCTCCCATCACGTCCAGGGCGTAACGGCCTAGCCGCGCATCAACGGTGAAGAGTTTCGTGAGGTCTTTTCGGGCAGCAGCGAGGGCGGAAACATCCGGCTTTTGGCTTTTGCGATATTCGCCGGTTGCCAGGTCGATCCCTTCCTTGACCTTAGCCCCACCTGTGCGGTTCAGCCGGTAGAAGCCGCCTTTACCTTTGCGGCCGGTGTAGCCTTCGGCGATCATCTTATCCACGAGGGGGAGCGGCTTGTTGACAGCGAGGAATGGATCATCCGGAGGCAGATTAGCCGCCATGCTCGCATTAATATGCGGCATCAGATCAAGCCCGACCAGATCCAGCAAGCCGAAAACGCCGGTTTTGGGGATGCCTAGAGGCTTGGAAATAATCGCGTCGGCCTCTTCGATGGTGATGCCGTGTTCTATCGCCTTTACCACCGCGACCTGAAGCCAGTAAACGCCAAGCCGGTTACCGATGAAGCCAGGCCGATCGTTGCAGCGCACCACGCTTTTGCCGAGCCTGACATCTGAAAACTGCTCGATAGCCGTAACGGTTTCAGCGCTTGTCTGAGGGCTAGCGACAACTTCCATAAGACGCATATAACGCGGCGGGTTGAAAAAGTGGGTGATCAGAAAGTCTTGCGCAAACTGTTCTGGTTGCCCTTCCACCAGCTTGGCGAGCGGAATTGTCGAGGTGTTCGATGACACTATCGAACCGGCTTTGCGAACGGCTTGGAGTTTTGCATAAAGCGTCTGCTTAATGTCGAGGCGTTCTATCACCGCCTCAATAATCCAATCGCAATCGGCGAGAAGCCCCAAATCGTCTTCTATATTGCCGGGCGTGATAAGCTTGGCGTTACGCTTGCTCATCAACGGAGCCGGGTCTGTTTTTATTAGCTTTTCAATCGCTTTCCTGGCGATGATGCTGCGGTCAGCCGCACCTTCGGGAACGATATCGAGCAAGACAACCTGCACACCAGAATTGGCAATCTGGGCAGCGATGCCAGCCCCCATGACGCCCGCGCCGATAACGGCGACTTTATTGATCTCGCGAATCATGCGGCCTCCAACACGGTTGCGATGCCCTGGCCACCACCGATGCACTGAGTGGCGAGTGCAAACTGGCCGCCCTCGCGCTTCAGAAGGCTTGCGGCCTTGCCGACGATGCGGGCGCCGGTCGCGCCAAGCGGATGACCAAGAGCAATGGCGCCGCCGTCAATATTGATTTTGCTCAGCATGTCGCTCATGCCGAGGTCTCGAATACAGGCGATAGATTGGCTGGCGAAGGCTTCGTTCAGCTCAATAACGTCAAGTTGCCCGACTTCGATACCCGCACGGGCCAACGCCTTTTTCGTTGAAGCAACAGGGCCGATGCCCATAATCGCCGGATCGCAACCGGCAATGGCTACGCTCTTAATGCGCGCCAGAATATCCAGCCCGTTATTGCGGGCGTAAGTCTCGCTGGTGACGAGAACGGCGGAAGCGCCGTCCGTGAGTGGCGAAGATGTGCCAGCGGTAACCGAACCATCAGCGCTGAATGCAGGTTTTAAGGTCGCCAATCCTTCGGCTGTTGTTTCGGGGCGAATGCATCCGTCTTCTGAGACGGTGCCGCGTTTTGTTTCAACAGCCACGATTTCGGACTGCAACTTGCCAGCAGCGCGCGCTTCGGTAGCGCGGCGATGTGATTCAACAGCGAATGCTTCCTGCTCCTGCCGTGAGATCTGCCAGCGCTGGGCGATATTTTCCGCTGTATCGCCCATACCCATATAGGCGTCTGGACGCTCGGCGGCGAATTTCGCGTGCGGCATTGGGTTGAACCCCATCATCGGCACTCGCGTCATGCTTTCGACGCCCGCGCACACGAAGACTTCGCCGGCTCCCATGGCGATGCTTCCCGCCGCAGAGTGAACGGCGTTCATGGATGAACCGCAAAATCTGTTAATGGTCGCGCCCCCGGCGGCTTGAGGAATGCCAGCCATAAGCGCAACGAGACGCGCGATATTGAAACCTTGCTCCGCCTCGGGGAACGCGCACCCCATCAGGACATCTTCAATATCGTCCGGATTAACTTTGCTGCGCGCTACGAGGTCGCGCACAACAACCGTGGCAAGCTCGTCTGGACGTACGCTTGTCAGATCACCTCGCTTTGCGGG
Organism: Alphaproteobacteria bacterium; assembly: GCA_037387425.1. Lineage (GTDB taxonomy): Bacteria > Pseudomonadota > Alphaproteobacteria > Rhizobiales > Rhodomicrobiaceae > JARRLC01. The sequence continues at coordinate 21,787 of JARRLC010000001.1, read as the reverse complement.
ATGGAATGGCGACCGGACATATCCTGCAATAACCGCGGCATTCATTATGTTGCTTCTCCTAGTGTTAAATGCTGATTCCGCATGTTCTGTGGTCGCCTCTCTTGAGACGGCTCAGGTGTTTTTCTTGCTTCCTAACGACGGCTCGGTTCCTGAAGCCTTTGCATTCTGATCGGAGCTTTGTTTGTCTTGTTGCTCGGATTTTTCGATGGCTTCCAAGGAGAGCTGTTCGATTTCCCTCAGCTCAGTTAAGGTCTCTTCCAACGCGTCGCGCTGTTGTACGAGAAGGCCGATGCGCTCCCGAACCAGTTTCAACAGCTTGTCGATCTGTACGCGTTGGGTTTTGTCAGCGTCATAAAGATCAAGATATTCGCCGATTTCCTTGAGCGAAAAACCGAGACGTTTACCGCGCAAGATTAGAATAAGCCGCGCCCTGTCCCTTTGCAGATATACGCGTGTTCCGCCAACCCGTTGGGGGGTCAATAGACCTTTGTCCTCGTAGAAGCGTAGGGTTCTCGGGGTAATGCCTAGTTCATGCGCTAGGTCTGTTATCGAGTACATTTCATCTGCCTTTGCGTTGACGAGATGATCTGTTTCATTAGTCATGCGACTTACCTATACGTCAATCTTAGGCATACACTCACAGCATCGCAATATTGCTAGCGAACAATGATGCGTGAAGTGCAGGTATTGATTGGCGTCAAATATTCAAGTTTCCCTATATCTATGGGAAAACAACTAGTTTTTGGTTTTTTACCGAAGTTAATTGAAGGTGCCAGATATGTGGTAAGTTGCAATTGGTAATTTGTATGACGTATAGGTAAACCATCGGCACTATATGCAATTAGGTGCATGTAATTGACCCCAGCGGCGACCGAGATCATAGAGCTTGCAGCAAGAACTGAGGCGTTCAGGGAGAAACGCTTGGTATGGTGCGCAAAAAAATAACGGACGTCTCCAGAAGAAACGTCCGCATATAAGTTCTCGGCTTCAATCTTTTAGCGCGTTCTATCCTGTTTATCCGGCGCGATAATCCTGCAAGCGTGTGGCCCGCAATCCCGCCAATCCATGGCGTTCAATTGAGCGCTGCCAGCTTAAGAATTCATCGACTGTGAGCCGGTAACGGGCGCACGCATCTTCGAGGCTCAATAGACCGCCGCGAACGGCGGCTACTACCTCGGCTTTACGGCGGATAACCCACCGTTTGGTTGCTGAAGGTGGTAGGTCGGCGATCGTCAGCGGGCTGCCGTCTGGACCTATCACATATTTCGCACGTGGTCTGAACTGTTCGGTCATCGTACTCTCAACACATAACCTGACCTGTATAAACTCAAACTACGCTCTCTGACTTAATATTAGTTTAAGAACCAAGGTTAACGACATATGTTTTATTGCAACCATAGCGGGAAGTCAGTGTATCAAAACAATTTCCAGAATAATTCCTAAGTATTATTTGTGAATGACTTGTTTTCCATAAGCGTTTCGTGCTCCATTTTTAGACTTATATGCAAAATTAAAACGTGCCATCTACGCACACCCCTAGGAACAACTTGCGATGGGATAAAACAAACCCCAGTCATAAACGGACAATAGGTCTCGCCCGAAGTGTCAATTCCAGTCGAATCATGCACCACAATTTCAGTTTAGTAGTATACAGTCGGCATTTGTCTGGTCGCAATTAGCAACACAGCGCAACAAGCGCTTACTCGGCCGCGCTCATACCTCCCACTGAAGACCTCGAACAGATTTTCTGCGCCGGTTTTCGATAGGGGCATGAAAGCCCAAGTTCGTCAATGATCAGGAGGTGGTAAGTGCTCAGTTGCTTCTGCATGCGCAAAAGCCGCTTCTCATCGGCAGCTTCCATCAGCTCATGGAATGTTTCAGCATCTTAGAAAACGTGCGACGCTTGATGCAAAATGTGAAGAGCTGCTTCCCGGCCGGTCATTCCGCCTTTAGCGTGGAGCATTATCCAAGTGAAATTCTCACTGCTTGGATATCCTCAAGAAACTTCGCCAGATTATCCTTGAACTTCGGCGCTTCGTCAGACATCGCCCTCGCTGATTCAGCCATCTGTTGAGCCGCAACGCCTGTTTCGTCATTACCCGCAGTTACATCTTTGATGGCGGAAACGACCTCAGCGGTTCCCTCGGCGGCTTCCTTAATGTTCCGGCTGATTTCCTTGGTGCTGGCGCCTTGCTGTTCGACAGCCGCAGCGATGGCGCCTGCGATTTCCGACATCCGGCTAGTCGTGTTGGTAATCCCATCGATGGCGTTCACCGCCTGCTGAGTGGCCTCTTGTATGCTGCCTATCTGTTCGGCGATTTCGTCTGTCGCCTTGGCGGTCTGCTGCGCAAGCTCTTTGACTTCATGTGCAACCACGGCAAAACCTTTGCCCATATCTCCGGCATGGGCCGCCTCGATAGTCGCATTCAAAGCCAGCAGATTGGTCTGTTCAGCCACCTTATTTATGAAGCCGAGAATATCGCCAATGCGCTCCGCTGACAGGGAGAGCTGCTTTACGCAATCGCTGGTGTTCTGGGCCTGCTGCGCGGCTTCTCCAGCGATAGAGGTGCTGGCGTTCACCTGTTCGCTAATCTGCGTAACTGTAATGGCAAGCTGTTCACACGTTTCTGAAACCGCCTCCACATTTGAAGCGGTTAGTTCAGATGAAACCGCCACCATGCCGGTAAGCTGCTGTGTAGATCCGGCGGCGTGTCCCAAACCATTCGCCGATTTCTTTAAATCGCTAGCCATTGAGCAAACGCGATTGATCGTCAGCAGCATCTCGTCTTGAAATGCACTGGCCTGACGAGCCATCATTTCATACTGGGCGGCTTTTTTGGCGGATTCCTGCGCTATCTTCTCGGCGGCGTTGGCTTTCAACCGTTCGCGGAATTCTGTAACGGCGCGAGCGATAGCCCCCACTTCGTCACCGCGAGAACCGCCCCCCACTTCCGCATCAAGATCACCGTCTGCTAGCTGTTTAAGGCTTCCAGTCAGCTCGTTCAGGGGACGCGATATTCCTCGCGCCAACCACAACGCCATCACGAAGAACGCCACGCCGAATGGTCCGCACACCAGCGCCAGACGGATCAAAACGCTGATGATGTCACTGTCGATAGCGGCGATTGCAGCGTCATGGGCGGAAGCGTTCTCATAAGGCTGACTGACCACCGTGCGCTCATGCATATCGATCAATTGAGAGCGAAAGGAGAGAACCGCATATCCCGTTCCTGCGAGCATAATTGCGCATGCGGTGGCGATCACGAGAAAGAACCGCCTCCTGATTGTTAGCGCAAATGTAAGTTTCCCCGCTCGCATCAAAATCTCCGCCGCGTCATTTCCGCTGGCGTATGTAAACGCCAACAGCGGGCCTCATGTGCGAATGAGCTTCGTGATGCTGGCAAAAAACGCCATCATCCCCGAAAACCAATTATGCGCTTCACGCGAAAGACAGGCTTCCGGAGCTTGTGAGCGTTCACGTAAGAAACGTGGCGGTGGACCGAAAAACTCTTCGTCCATCAACTCCACATCGCACACATCTAAACCGTTCATCATTGTCATTACGCTACTCCCCGAATGACAGGCCGGATGCCCGGTATCGCCCACACGACAAACACGAACGCAATCCGCAACATATTCCTACAGTGCTTTGATATATAAAGCGGTATGGTGAGTATTCATTTAAACCGGCAATAGAATTTGGCTATATCCTTTGAAAATCGCGCCACGGGAAACAATGCGCCCCCCAGATACTATGCGGCGCGGATCTTCGACAGGAACTCATCGATATTGGAGCTAAGCGCACGCACATCCGTGCCGAGTTGAGCAGCCGCGTTCACCACGCCATCGGCTGCGGTGTCGGTAGTGGCGGCGGCTTTGTCCACGACCCGGATGCTTTCGCTCACCTGTGCGGCGCTTCCGGCTGCCGTCTGCGTACTGGAGGCAATTTCGTTCGTGGCGCTTTCCTGCTGGCTGATTGCGTCGGCGATTGTCGTGCTGATCTGGTTCATCTGGCCGATGATCTCATCGACGCGTTTGATGGCCGTAACCGCTCCACCCACCGCCGTTTGAATGCTGGAAATCTTATCCCGGATATTCTGGGTCGCCTTGCCGGTTTCAGATGCCAGCGACTTCACTTCCGACGCAACGACAGCAAAGCCGCGTCCGGCTTCGCCCGCCCTGGCTGCTTCAATGGTGGCGTTAAGCGCAAGCATATTGGTTTGCGCCGCGACTTCATCGATAAGCTGGATCACAGCGTCGATCTCACCGGCTGCCTTGCTCAACCCTTGCATGATGGTGTCAGCCTGCTTGGCTTCATGAACTGCGCGCTCTGCTACACCTGAGGATTGCGAAATGCTCTGCGCAATCTCGCGGATGGATGCTGACAGTTCTTCCACGGCGCTTGCGACGCTATTCACGGCGGCTGTTGCGTCTCCTGCGGCGGCATTTACCGAGCTGGCGCTGCGGCTGGTGTCATTCGCCGTCGTTGACATATCTTTTGCAGTTGTCTCGATTTGCAAGGAGGCGGCGATGAGAGCGCTTGAAAGCTCTAGGCCGGATTGCTCGAATGTTGCGATATATTCTTCAATGCGCCGCTGACGGTTTTCTCGGGCGGCGATATCCTTCGCCTGTTCTGCTTCCAACTCGCGGACCTTAAGCGCATTCTGCTTGAAGGTCTCCACCGCGTCGCCCATCTTGGCTAGCTCGTCGTGGCCATTATGAGGAACAGCGACCGTTAAATCGCCATCGGCAAGCGCCAGCACTGCGCTATTGAGATGCTGTAGACGCGCAATGATATTTGAGCGGATAAAGATCCACGCCATGATCACGCACAATATGCCCGTGAACACCAGGCCGGTGAGCAAGACCTTGCCCTGAGAGATATTGGCGGAAGATCCGGCAACAGCATTAATCGCGTCTTGCCGTGCGAGCTTCGCTGTTTCAGCCACCTGACTGGCCAGCTCGGAAGCTTTCACGGTGTTGATGTCAATGAGCGCCCAGTTGTCGGCCATGATGCTCAGTTCGCGCTGGCGGGCATCGGTGACACCGCTATTCTCGTCTGCGAAAACGAGGAATGCGTTTAGCAACTTGGTAATCTCAGCGGTTTTGTCGTTTTTAGGAAGACGCCCCGCAATTTCCTTAAGCCGTTTGGCAATCTCGCCAATTCGCTTGTAAAACGGAGGAAATGCGTCATCGCTTGCAACCATGGCGCTTTCGTTCAACACCCCAAGCAATAGGTTGCTTTCGGCGCGAATAGATTTGAGCGTCTGAAGATAGGTAAGCTCTACATCCAACGGTGTGCTGACCAGCCCCAAACCTGGTGCTGTATGTTGGCCTGCGTTCAAAGCCCGAAAGCCTGACACAACACGAGAACTTATCTTGTCGATAAGTGGGGTGAGTTTCCCGTGAAGTTGTTGGTGCGCGGCAATGGCGTTATTAACAAATTTGATGCGCTCGTCTGTATGATCGAGCTGCAAATCAACGGTATCCGCCAAAGCGTCGCCACTGGCGATAAGATCGTCAGCGGCCTCTTGAAGCGCTTCGATCGTTTTCTTATCCACGCCCGCTTTCTTGAGATCCTTGATGCTGCCAAGCAAAGCCTGTTTTTTCGCGGGCATCTGATCGTTGATTTTCTTCAAATCCTCACGGGTATTAATCCCCCCAAACATTGCGGAAATCGTAGCCATATCGGAAGCGTGCCGCGCCATCGTTAAGGCGTCGTTGATTTTGGGAAGGCTGTTCGCCTCGATTTGGCGAAGATCGACGCTAATGGTGTTGTACGAAATGAAGGCTATGCCGCCAGCCGCCACAATCAAACCTGCCACCACAATAAACGCAGAGAGCAGCTTTTCGCCAATACCTAAGCGCCATTTGAAATTCGCTATCATAGAGCGAATATCTGAGATGGTCGGCAAAGCTATCTTGCGGTTTCGAATATTGAGCATGTGCAAAGATCCACCAGTTTGTGTGCTCTGGCTAAGAGGGGGTGAGAGTATTCTGGCAGAAACCTATTGCGATTAGGTTCGCTGGCGAGTGTGCAATGATGAGGCGGTAGCAACGCATTGTTAATGTATGGCCACATATCGGATTAGGGGCGTCTTGAGCATAACCGCGAGGTGGCTCTTGCCGCAGAAGCTAAAACGATCTCTGAGATTATATCTCACGCGGGATTTCGATTGCGTAAATACGCTGATGTGCCACAAAAGATGGACGCTGCCTCAATGTGGATGGCGGCTACGTTTCATTAACTTATCCGGTATGCCAGCATGCTTAAAACCCGCATTATCCCCTGTCTGGATGTCAAGGACGGCCGCGTCGTCAAGGGCGTCAATTTCGTGAACCTTATTGATGCGGGGGATCCCGTGGAAGCCGCAAGCGCCTATGACGAAGCGGGCGCTGATGAGCTTTGCTTCCTGGATATCACCGCTAGTCACGAAAACCGCGAAACCATTTTTGATGTGGTGGCCAGAACCGCCGAGCGCTGTTTCATGCCGCTAACGGTGGGGGGCGGCGTGCGTGAGGTGGAAGACATCCGCCGTCTGTTGGAAGCGGGGGCTGATAAGGTGGCGATCAACACCGCCGCTGTGTTTAACCGGCAATTGGTGCGAGATGGTGCGGAGAAGTTCGGTGCGCAATGCATTGTCGTGGCGATTGACGCTAAGCGCGTTTCAGCCGATGGCGAGCCGAACCGGTGGGAGATTTTCACGCATGGCGGGCGCAAGCCAACGGGCATTGACGCGGTGGAATACGCCCGTGAAGTGGTGGCGTTGGGGGCGGGAGAAATACTGCTGACCTCAATGGATCGCGACGGCACGCGGGCAGGTTTCAATATTCCGCTTACGCGCGCTATTGCTGATGCGGTGCCGGTGCCAGTGATTGCCTCAGGCGGTGTCGGTACGCTGGAGCATCTGGTGGAAGGCGTGCGCGATGGTCACGCAAGCGCAGTATTGGCGGCATCTATCTTCCATTTCGGGGATCACACCATCTCTGAGGCCAAAGAACATATGGCGGCTGCGGGCGTTCCAGTGCGGATGGCTTAGGGCCTGTGTTTCATGTGGTGAGTTTGGCCAGCAATTCGGAAATCAGATGTAGGCTTAAATGCGTTTGTTATGCGCTCTCACTGTTTTGAAGCATTCGGCGCAGCAGTTTTTGTTGATGATGAAACGGGCAGGGATGCCGTTGTCCCGCCCTTTGTCTGCTGAGAAACATTGGGCGTTGAGACCCGGCTAGAGGCAGCGGATTTCGCTTTCTTTGATGATAATGCGGCAGACTTGGCGGACGATCTTTTGCCGGGTTTCCTGCGACAGAACGCTGAAACCTGCGTTCCGTTTTTCGTTTTGTACCCTCGCACCCACGAACATGTCCCGTTCGTTCCGCAAGCCTCTTGCTGCAATCCCTTGCAGTTGCTTTCAGCGGCTTTCAGGTCGCCGCCCATCAAGATAACTGCGATATTCAGCGCCACACCTACGAAAAACTTAAAGCTGGTCCGCTGCATGATGTCGTCTCCTGATGGTGTGCTGCACCATCTCTCACATTCTTATGTGATGGATACCACACCCAGACTAAGGCGACATGCCCCGGATATTGCTTATAGGGTTTACCCGCCATTCTTCGTTTAAAGACCAAACGTGTGCGGCTGTAGGGAAAATCGCGACTACGCAAGGTGATCCAGCTCATTGGAATACTAGACCGCTCTTTCCGAAGGCGTTATCTACATGTGGTAATCTCCCATGGTCGCAACCGCACAGCCTGTTGGATGCGTTCGGCGTGCGGTCTTATAACAAATGGAAAGCGCAAATTATGTCCGACATAAAGAAGGTCGTACTCGCCTATTCCGGCGGGCTTGATACCTCAATCATTCTCAAGTGGCTTCAGGTGACGCATGGCTGTGAGGTCGTGACGTTTACGGCCGATCTCGGCCAGGGAGAAGAGCTGGAGCCGGCGCGCCGAAAAGCCGAAATGCTGGGCATCAAGGAAATTTACGTTGAAGATCTGCGGGAAGAATTTGTCCGCGACTATGTCTTCCCGATGTTCCGCGCCAATGCGGTTTATGAAGGCATTTATTTGCTCGGCACATCCATTGCGCGGCCGCTTATCTCCAAGCGTCAGATTGAAATCGCACGGGAAACGGGCGCTGACGCGGTGTGTCATGGTGCAACGGGCAAGGGCAACGATCAGGTGCGGTTTGAGCTCTCCTATTATGCGCTGGAGCCGAACATTCGTGTGGTTGCGCCTTGGCGTGAGTGGGAGTTTAAAAGTCGCAATGCGCTGCTCGATTTTGCCGAGAAGAACCAGATCCCCGTTCCTAAAGACAAGCGAGGCGAGGCGCCGTTTTCAGTGGACGCCAATTTGCTGCATACCTCTTCTGAGGGCAAACTCTTGGAAGATCCTGCGCAGGAGTGCCCCGACTATGTGTTTCAGCGGACAGTGAAGCCGGAAGATGCTCCGGATACGCCTGCAATCGTTGAAATCGAGTTTGAGCGCGGGGACGCCATGGCGGTGGATGGCGTGAAATTGTCGCCTGCCTCATTGCTGACGAAGCTGAATGAATTGGGGCGGACACACGGTATCGGGCGGCTTGATCTGGTGGAAAACCGTTATGTCGGTATGAAATCGCGCGGCGTATATGAGACACCTGGCGGCACCATCCTTCTGGTGGCGCATCGGGGGATAGAAAGCCTAACGCTTGATCGGGGGGCGGCGCATCTGAAAGACGAAATCATGCCGCGCTATGCTGAGCTGATTTACAACGGCTTCTGGTTCTCTCCTGAGCGCGAAATGCTTCAGGCGCTGATTGACAAGTCGCAGGAGTTTGTGAGCGGAAAGGTGCGCCTGAAATTGTACAAGGGGTCAGTGAACGTCGTTTCCCGTGAAACACCGCACACACTATATTCACAGGACCTCGTAACTTTCGAAGAAGGAGCGGTGGCGTACGATCAGCGTGATGCTGAAGGGTTCATCAAGTTGAATGCTTTGCGCTTGCGGCTGTTGGCAGCAAGAAAACGAAATACCCTTGTTAAATAAACAGAATTTTGTGCAATAGGACGTGTGGCGCCAATCGCTATGATGGTGTCGCACGTTCGGATGCACATTGTGCTTGGTCAGAAACTCTGCACTTTCATTTATAAGCGCGGCGGACATATGAGCCTTTTTGCCCACAAGGGCTTGATAGTAGGATGTCTATCGCTATTCGGTTACCAGAGCATCGTTTTCGTGCGTCTAAAATGGCGTGGAATGATGCCTGAAGCATGCGTCTTGTCGTGCTGTTTGATGGGCAAGTTCGTAGCCGCTTTATCGCCAGAGCGCATGTGAACTTGGGGAGCGGATTAGCTGTACTAAATTCAATGGTTCGGCTGTCGCTAAACCGCTAAGAAGTTCTATGAGATCGTGCTAGCCAAGCGGGAATGGACTTCTTGGCTTAACGCAGACATTTTGAAAACGGCATAAGCAGCCAATACTTTCCTCTCATAAACATAGCTGAAGCATCGATATGACGACGATTTACGCCCTATCAAGTGGTTTAGGAAAAGCGGGGGTGGCTGTTATCCGCATCTCGGGGCCGCAAACGGCTAATGCATTGCGTCAACTAGTGGGAAAATTGCCGCCTCCGCGCGTAGCGTCTTTGAAGACGTTGCGTCATCCGTTTAACGGCGAAGTCCTTGATCGCGGGCTTGTTCTGTGGTTCCCCGCGCCGCACAGTTTTACTGGCGAAGATATGGCGGAATTGCAAGTGCATGGCGGACGGGCGGTTGTTGAATGTGTGTTAGCGGCACTGGGAGGGTTGGACGGGCTATGCCTTGCACAGCCAGGCGAATTCACCCGACGCGCATTTGAGAATGGTAAACTCGACCTCACTTCTGCTGAAGGGGTGGCTGACCTGATCGATGCGGAAACCGCGGTTCAGCGGCGGCAGGCGATTCACCAGTCTTCAGGGGCGCTGCAAACGCTTTACGAGGACTGGCGCGGCGAACTCATCAGCGCGTTGGCTCATGTGGAAGCGGCGTTAGACTTTTCCGACGAAGACGATGTGCCGGATACGGTAGATACAGCCGCGCGTCCTATTGCTAAGGCGCTTCATTCTCAAATATCTGCTCATTTGGCTGATGGGCGACGTGGTGAAATCATCCGGGATGGCGTTCGCGTTGTAATCGCTGGGCCTCCCAACGCTGGAAAATCCAGTCTTATGAATGCGTTGGCTCAGCGTGACGTCGCCATCGTTTCCGCACAGGCAGGCACAACCCGAGATGTTATCGAAGTGCGTCTCGATTTAGGGGGGGTGCCTGTTATTCTTATGGATACGGCTGGGCTCCGCGAAGAGGCTGGAGAAATTGAAGGCGAAGGCATCCGCCGGGCGCTACAATGTGCTGAGGATGCTGATCTGGTGCTCTGGCTGAATGAGGCGCAACATTTTCAAAACGGCTTTCTTTGCGACGGCACGGATGATCTGCCTTGTGAGATGCAAGGCGTATCCCGAATTATTCGGGTGGCGAGTAAGCTAGATCTTATTTCAAATGCTGAGCGTTCCAATTTCAGCGTTTCTCATAATGCCGCTGTTTCGGGGGAGGGCACTATTGCTGCTTCTCCTAAGTTTTCAGTCACTAGTTCCACTCTTCTTCCGCTTTCAGTGCATACCGGCGATGGCATGGACACCCTTTTGTTGTGTCTCTCCAACGAGGCTGCTTTCATGGTGGGAAGCGGGGAAAGTGCGGTCATCACCCGAGCCAGGCATCGACAGGAACTGCAAACTTGCGTCACAGCGCTGGAGCATTTCCTCTTGGGCACTTCCGTTGAATTGGAGCTTCGCGCGGAGGATTTGCGTCAAGCCGCAACTGCCTTGGGACGCATTACGGGGCGTGTTGATGTTGAGGATGTGCTAGATAAAATTTTCGGCGATTTTTGTATTGGTAAGTAACATTCCGCATACTGTTTCACAGGAAACAAAGTTTCAGATATTGTTCACGCCACAAAGCCGATAAAACTTCGGTTCACAACGGTTTCTAAAGGGAACTCCCATGAGACAGGTACTTCATGTGTTTTGCGCTGGTTTGCTTGGAGTGACAGCGTATGCCATATCGCCAAGTGCGACCCTGGCTGCCCCTATCGCCCAAACGCCCCAAATCGGGCTTTCCGCAAACGGCGACCACCTTCTGCACAATGCAGACGGCTATTATAGCGGCAGGAGATATTATTCAGACGATGAACGCGATGATTACCGCGACAATTACGAAGACGAAAACGCCTGTGACGATTGCTCGGACAATGACCGGGAGGTAGACAATGACCGGGAGGTGTATGTGGCCCCGCCGCCTCCACCACCAGCACAGCCAGCACCGCCTCCCCCACCCCCATACAAGCCGCGTCCTCCCAAGCCTTTTCATCACAAGGTACCTCATTCAAAATGGGATCCGGGCTGGACATCGGACGGCAAGCCGCTCTGGCGATCTAATAGGTTTACCCAGGAGTTTTGCTACATGTGCATGGGAACTTGCGAAGGGCAGGGATCATGCGCGCCGCGTTGCTGGGGCTGGCGGAGTCAATGCCGTAAACACGGCTTATAATTCCAGCCATTCACAGAACTGATCAACTGAAGCGGCTTTCGGGCCGCTTTTTTTGAGCCGCATTTTGACGGGCGTAGCTTTCCCCGTTAATGTGCGCGCAGTTTTCCTGAGATCAAATTTTAACGCTGAGTTCGCAAATGCGCACCAGAGCTTATGATGTCATTGTTGTTGGCGGCGGACACGCCGGTTGTGAAGCGGCGGCGGTGGCGGCCCGCATGGGTGCGCACACGGCGCTTATCACGCACAAGCGTGAGACGCTGGGGGAAATGTCGTGCAATCCGGCGATTGGAGGCTTAGGCAAGGGGCATCTCGTACGGGAAATAGACGCGCTTGATGGCCTCATGGCCCGCGTCATTGACCGAGCGGGCATTCAGTTCCGCATACTGAACCGCTCAAAGGGGCCGGCTGTGCAAGGCCCTCGCGCGCAAGCAGACCGCAAGCTCTATCGCCTTCACATGAGCGAGGCGCTTGCTGCTATTGAAGGGCTCGATATCATTGTCGCGTCTGTGGAGGATCTTATCGTTCGCGATGGCCGTGTGATGGGGATCATCCTGGACGATGGTACAGAATTCCCGTCAGGCGCGGTGGTGCTCACTACGGGCACATTTTTGAAAGGCGTCATTCATATTGGGGAAATGTGCATTCCGGCTGGCCGTATCGGTGAAGCGCCTTCCATCGGACTTGCTGATAGGCTGTATGCGCTTGGATTGACGATGGATAGACTGAAGACCGGCACGCCCGCGCGCCTGGATGGTCGCACGATCAACACGGATCGTCTAACCGAACAGGCCGGTGATGAGCCGCCTATCCCCTTCTCCTTCCTCTCTAAGCAGATAGACACGCCTCAGACGGTCTGTCATATCACGCACACCACGGTTCAGACACACGATATCATTCGCAGTAACCTGGAACGCGCTCCACTTTTCTCGGGGCAGATTCAAGGTGTTGGCCCGCGATATTGCCCGTCCATTGAAGATAAGGTGGTGCGCTTTCACGAACGTGAGTCCCATCAAATTTTTCTGGAGCCGGAAGGGCTGGACGATTACACGGTTTATCCGAATGGCATTTCCACGTCGTTGCCGGAGGATGTGCAGAGCGCATTTCTTAGATCCATTCCTGGCCTGGAAGATGTCCGTATTTTGCGCTACGGCTACGCCATCGAATACGATTATGTAGACCCGCGTGAACTTTCCCCTGTGCTGGAAGTGAAGCGTCAAATCGGGTTATTCCTCGCTGGGCAGATCAACGGCACTACCGGATACGAGGAAGCGGCGGGACAAGGTTTACTAGCGGGCGTCAACGCAGCACTGCGAGCTTCTGGCGGTGAGCCCAATTTCACCTTATCGCGCACGGAAAGTTATATCGGCGTGATGATCGACGATTTAGTTACACGTGGCGTATCTGAACCGTATCGCATGTTTACTTCGCGAGCGGAGTATCGACTGTATTTACGCGCTGACAATGCTGACATTCGGCTTACGCCACGCGGTGAAGCTTGTGGTTGCGTTGGCGCGAAGCGGTGGGAAGCCTTTGCTGACAAAAGCAGCGCGCTTGATGAAGGGCGCGCAAAGCTCGCGGAACTGACAATTACGCCGAGGGAAGCTAATGCCCAAGGTTTGCCGCTCAATCATGATGGACGTCGCCGGACAGCATTCGAGATTTTGGCGTTTCCGGAGATGACTGTCGCTCGCCTTGCCACGATATGGCCGGAACTGAACGCTATTCCCACGGCCATAGCTGCTCAGCTTGAAATCGACGCCCGGTATGATATCTACCTTCGCCGTCAGGCGGCTGATGTTGAAGCTTTCCGCCGTGATGAGGCCATCGGCATTCCGGAGACGATCAATTATTCCGCCATCGCCGGGCTTTCCAATGAAGTTCGTCAGAAATTGGAGCGAGCGCGTCCAGCAACATTGGCGCAAGCGGCTCGCATAGATGGAATTACTCCAGCGGCATTGATGCTGGTGCTCGCCCATGTGAAAAAAGGGCTTGCCCGTCATTCTGCCTGAAATGAGCAAAATGAAATCAACCAGCAACAATATGCGGGCTTCGCACATCCTCGGCCCTAAAGAGTTTTCCACAGAGTTTGGTGTTTCCTGCGAAGTTGTGGAAAAACTTGAGCTCTATGCCTCCCTTCTAAAAACATGGCAAAAAGCCGTGAAACTTGTTGCGCCATCAACGCTTGATGACATTTGGCACCGTCATTTTGCTGACAGCGCACAACTTCTCGCTCGATCGGTTACGGTAAATTCCTGGGTTGACCTGGGAAGTGGTGGGGGATTTCCTGGTCTCGTGATTGCTATTATGCTTCCGAATCAGGAAAATCATACAGTGCGTCTTATTGAGTCGAATGGTCGCAAGTGTGCTTTTCTGCATGAAGTGGCAAGGCAAACTTCTACGGCTGTTGCGATACACGAAGGCCGCATCGAGGAATTTGCCCAGGGGGGGCAAATAGGAACAGTTGATGCTGTAACTAGCCGTGCATTGGCGCCTTTGAGTCGATTGTTGGAGTTTTCGCGAGGCTTTTTTGCGGAAGACACTGTTGGCCTTTTTCTGAAAGGGCGTGATGCCGAGCGGGAAATTGTTGTAGCGCGCCAAAAGTGGCGTTTCGAGTATACGAATATCGGCAGCCGCACCAGTAGTGAAGGCAGGATTATTGAGGTCAAGCATCTGACCTCTTAGGGGGATTTCGTCGTGAGCAGATATTCCAACGAACAGCATGACGTAAAGGTTCTGGCTGTAGCAAACCAAAAGGGCGGCGTTGGTAAGACCACGACCGCGATTAATCTCGGCACAGCCCTTGCCGCCACAGGACAACGCACCCTGGTCATTGACCTTGATCCACAAGGGAATGCCAGCACAGGTTTGGGGTTGACGGAGGATAGTCGTCAGGTTTCTACATATGATGTGCTGGCAGGCGCAGCGGCATTGGAACAGGCGATGGTGGAAACTTCGGTTGTGCCAGGCTTGTTCGTTGCTCCGGCTACGCGCGATCTTGCAGGCTTGGAGCCGGAAATCTCGGCTGCTCCAAATCGCGCCTACTTCTTGCGTGATGCAATCATGTCGCTTCGAGCTTCTGAACAGGATAAGCCGGCTGCGGAACGTATCCAATATGTGCTTGTCGATTGCCCGCCGTCGCTCAATATCCTTACGCTGAATGCGATGGCTGCTTCTGACGCAGTGCTTGTTCCTGTGCAGTGTGAATTTTTCGCGCTGGAGGGGATTACTCAGCTTAAAGAGACTATCGATTTTGTGCGCGCCAGTCTTAATCCGGCGCTGGAAATTCATGGTGTCGTTTTGACCATGCACGACTCGCGCACCAAGTTGGCCGACGAAGTTTCTACAGAGGTGAGGCACTTCTTTGGCGAGAAGGTTTTCCATACTGTTATTCCACGCAATGTACGTGTGGCGGAAGCTCCTTCCCATGGCAAACCTATTTTGCTTTACGATCATAAGAGCCCAGGTAGTAAGGCTTACATTGATCTTGCAGCTGAAATTCTTCATCGCGAAAGTAATGTAGCTGCTTAATGTACCGACTATCAGTAAGAGTTTGTGTGAACATAATTGCTGACATCTGGGCCTGAAAGTAGTCCAAAGAGGAAATGACATGAGCACTCCCGTTCAAGCAACGGCGCAAAAAAACCGGTTAGGCCGTGGGCTTGCTTCGCTGATTGGCGAGAACGCGCCGGCGACGGGGATCAACAAGCCGCTTCCCAGTCATGGTGAGCAGCGCATGGTGCCGATGGACCGCATCAGTCCTAGTCCGTTTAATCCTCGTAAGGACTTTTCTGAAAATGAACTTGAAGAGCTCTCCGCTTCGATACGAGAAAAAGGGTTAGTTCAGCCCATCGTTTTGCGTCCCATAGGTGTAAACGGTCAGCATTATGAGATTGTTGCTGGTGAGCGTCGCTGGCGGGCCGCGCAGCGTGCATCGTTGCATCTTATCCCTGCGATTGTACGCTCGCTTACAGATCAGGAAACGCTTGAGCTCGCGATCATCGAAAATGTACAGCGTTCTGACTTGAACGCCATTGAAGAAGCAAGCGGTTACCGTGATTTGATTGAACGCTTTGGTTATAAGCAAGATGAACTTAGCCAGATAATTGGTAAAAGCCGCAGCCATTTGGCTAACACTATGCGGCTTTTGAAGTTGCCTGATAGCATTCAACATATGGTACGTTCGGGGGAACTCAGCGCAGGCCATGCTCGAGCGCTTATTGGTCGCGAGGACGCTGAGGCCATTGCGCAGGAAGTCGTCAGCAAAGGGATGAATGTCCGTGAGGTAGAGGCGTTGTTTTCTACGCGCAAGCCAAGTGAGTCTTCTGCGCCACGCGCCACGACTATGACGCTTAAGAAAGACGCTGACACACGTGCAGCTGAACGGGAAATGTCTGATGCCACCGGTTTGGCCGTAGAAATTAATCCGGGTTCTGGTGAAGCTGGAGAGGTGATCATCCGTTACCGATCGCTTGAGCAATTTGAAACGATCCGTCAAAAAATGGTCGCAGGCTGATAAACTTGATATTGTGTTAATATCTTCTTGAGCTTCTTGCTGGTTCTCTGCCATATAGCGGGGGATGGTAGCGGAAGCTTTGGGAGAAAGTGGTCGGTGACGCGAAAAAGGCAAAATCGCATATTGAGTTGGACAGTAGTTAGCCTGATCATTTTGATCGTATTGGCTCTTGCTGCCAAAATATCTGGTTATACGTGGGCGTTGCGTTTTTATGACTTCATCCGAGATACCTCGTTGCTGATTGTCACCGTAATTGCCGCTTATATGGCTGATGTCTTGCAAAAACGAACGACATTCCTGCAAAATCTGCGTGAGCAGTGGCGGGAAATTGTCGAAACGAAAGCTGCATTGATTTACTTTTGCCATTTAAAAGACCCTACATTAGAAGATTATCTAAATGCTTCTAAGAAGTTGTCACAAACCATAGACAATATGCGTATAGTTTATAAGAATGTAGGTGAAACTCCTCAACTTATTGGTCTGTATCCATATTCTCCATTACATCATATGTTTAGGATAATGGTGGGGTTAGATCCTCGTGTTGTTACACCAACAGATGATGATAAATTCAAAGCACGAGGTGAAATCTGGGATGCTTTTAACGCTATTCGCGAACACTTCGTGGATGAATTCGATATAGAAGAACCGACGCGTCCTGTGCTGATCCATAGCATGAAACGTACAAAACGCGATGGCGCCGCACCCTTTGCCCTTGATATGGCTGAGGCCCAACGCACAAACAACGAGCAGAAATGAAACTTCGTAACATTGCTATTATTGCGCACGTCGATCACGGCAAAACAACCTTGATCGACGTTTTGCTTCGTCAGTCCGGCCTTTTTCGCGACAATCAGCGCGTGGCTGAACGGATGATGGACTCCAACGATTTGGAGCGAGAGCGCGGCATCACCATTTTGGCGAAGGTTACCTCGCTTTTGTGGAATGATTGCCGCATTAATATTGTTGATACCCCTGGCCATGCGGACTTCGGTGGAGAAGTTGAACGCATTCTCAACATGGTGGATGGCGCTATTGTTTTGGTGGATGCCTCTGAAGGTCCGATGCCACAAACGAAATTCGTTGTGTCGAAAGCGCTGAAAATAGGACTGCGCCCTATCGTTGCGATCAATAAAATTGACCGCCCAGACGAGCGTCACCAAGCGGTTGTCAATGAAGTCTTTGATTTGTTTGCTTCTTTGGATGCGAATGAAGACCAGCTTGATTTTCCAATTCTTTATGGCTCCGCCAAAGAAGGTTGGATGCAGCTTTCGCCTGATGGTCCCAAGGACGGGATGGCGCCGCTCTTCAATCTGGTTCTGGACCATGTCCCGCCACCCGGGACTTCTACTGGGCCGTTTCAGATGTTGGCGACCACGATCGAAGCTGATCCTTACCTTGGGCGTATTCTCACAGGAAGGATTATCGCTGGGACAGTGAAGCCAGGCCAAATGATTAAGGTGTTGTCGCGAGACGGTAAGCTGGTGGAACAGGGGCGTGTATCCAAAGTACTCGCGTTTCGCGGGCTGGAACGGCAGCCGATTGAGGATGGCGCGGCGGGAGATATCGTTGCAATTGCAGGGCTTTCGCAGGCGACGGTATCTGATACGATTTGCGTTCCCGAAATTGCTAACCCGATCTCGGCACAGCCTATCGACCCACCTACTCTGTCGATGACATTCCGTATCAATGATGGTCCGTTTGCTGGGCAGGAAGGTGACAAGGTACAGAGCCGTGTTATCCGCGCCCGCCTGATGCAGGAGATTGAGGGAAATGTAGCGCTGCGCATTTCGGAAACGGCAGATATTGACGCTTTTGAAGTTGCGGGGCGTGGAGAATTGCAACTTGCCATCCTCATCGAAACTATGCGGCGGGAAGGGTTTGAAATCACCGTTTCGCGTCCGCGCGTTGTGATGAAGACTGATGAAACGACTGGGCAGCGTTTGGAACCCATTGAAGAAGTTATCATCGACGTTGATGATGAGTACTCTGGTGCCGTTGTGCAGAAACTTTCTGAGCGGCGGGGCGATCTTATAGATATGCGGCCTTCTGGCGGCGGACGTCAGCGTTTGACTTTGCACGTTCCCACAAGGGGATTGATCGGCTATCAAAGCGAATTGCTTTCGGATACTCGCGGCACAGCAGTGATGAACCGGCTTTTCCATGCTTATGCTCCGTACAAAGGCGATATACCTGGGCGGCGTACTGGTGTGCTGATTTCTAATGGTCAAGGCGATGCTGTAGCTTACGCTCTCTGGAATCTTGAAAGTCGTGGGCCCATGATGATCCATCCGCAAACGCGGGTGTATCAAGGAATGATTGTCGGTGAGCATAGCCGCGGCAATGATCTTGAAGTCAATGTCTTGAAGAGCAAAAAACTGACAAATGTCCGCGCTGCCGGACGTGATGATAATGTCCTGCTGACGCCTCCAATAAAAATGACGTTGGAATATGCGCTTGCTTATATTCAAGACGATGAACTGGTCGAGGTAACTCCACAATCGATACGGCTTCGCAAGCGGTATCTTGACCCGAACGAACGGAAAAAAGCCGAACGGCTAACGGGATAGCGAGTAGTATCTGAACACTGTTTTCTTTTTCGTGGGTACACATAACTTTCCTCACTAAATGATGGAGGTGAGCATTTTGCTCATCTCCCCTTTGAATATGCACGCATTAAAGAATACTATGTTCTTATTATGTTTTCGCTTCAATCCGTTTTTGTACTAATGTGTACAAGTTCTCAATGTGGCGATATTCTCACCACAACCGGTATGCTGGGTGCTGCGGCGTTGGTTTTAACTGTTAGCGGAGCTTACTTTAATGGCTGAAATATCCGCATCATCTGATGGCAAGCGACTATTTTGGCCGGTTGGTGTGCAGGCTTCTGAGGAGTTTGCAAGCGCTATTCAACAAGCATCTGATAGCAGAGAGGCTATATTCATTACTGGCCGGGCGGGGACAGGTAAATCAACGTTACTGCGTTGTTTGCGTTTGAATTTGCCTCAAAAAACGGCGGTGTTAGCTCCCACGGGGCTTGCTGCGATTAATGTGCAAGGCCAAACGATCCATTCGTTTTTTGGTTTTCCGCCGCAACTCATTACTCCGGACGTGGTCAAACGATGTAGGCGCGCCGCGATGTTCCGTAGCATAGAAACGATCATCATCGACGAGGTGTCTATGGTGCGTGCTGATCTAATGCAAGGGATCGATCTGGCCCTCCGTATGACACGGAAGCAACCCAATAAACCTTTTGGGGGAGTGCAAATTATCGCCATGGGCGATCTGCATCAGCTTCCGCCAGTTGTGCGTGCTCGCGACGAAATGCAGTTTTTTCATGAGACATATGGTGGAGTATATTTTTTTAATGCTCAGGTTTTCCAAGATACGCCACTTAACGTTATTGAACTAACAAAGGTCTATAGGCAACAAGACATAGACTTTCTTGACGCGTTAAATGGTATTCGTGAAGGAGTGCCATCGAGAGACCATTTGGAATTGTTCAATGAACAGGTCGCGCCTTTCCGTTCGTTAGAATTGGCTGAAGAATATATCGTTTTAACACCGATTAATCAAACGGCTGAGACTACTAACAAATTGTTTCTCGACAGATTGAAAGGGCAGCAAACGCAATTCGAAGCTGTCATTAATGGCAAATTTGAACCATCTGCCTACCCCACTGATGCAACTCTAATACTCAAAGAAGGTGCGAAAGTCGTCTTACTTCGCAATGATACTGAGAAGCGGTGGGTTAATGGCACACAGGCACGTGTTTCTCGAATTAAGGGGCACACCGTCTGGATTGAGGTGGACGGCGAAGAACATGAGCTTGAGCCCGTTGCGTGGGAAAATATTCGCTATGAGCATAATCCGGAGACTGAAAAAGTTGAAGAGAAGGTCATCGGTTCTTTCCGTCAACTGCCAATCCGGTTGGCCTGGGCACTAACAATCCATAAAAGTCAGGGAATGACATTGGATAAAGTGTATGTGAATTTTGGACGCGGAACTTTTGCTCACGGACAAGCATATGTTGCGCTCTCCCGCTGTCGTACATTGCAAGGTTTGGCGCTTGCTCGACCAATTATGATGTCAGATATTGTTTTTGACGAACGTGCCCTTGGTTATAGAAATAGTCTTACCTCAATAAGCTCTGAGTAATATGTCGCTAATATTACTGTATGGCTTGCTTTACATTGCATTGCGTACTTATTTTATCGCTTCATTTTGCAATGTTCTCAATTGTTTGTTTCTTTCTTTCAGTGGTGCTTTAATTCTATCTTTGATGATGTGTTTGAGGCTCATAACTAGAGACAAAATTGATGGCCACAAGAATCTGATAGGCATTACTCGGTTGTGGGGTAATATGCGGTGGATGATAGCGTGTTTGCGCTCAAATTGTGACGAATCAGCCACAAGCTCACGGTAATGAAGCGAAATCCAGAGTGCTACTCTTGATAGGTTTGCTGAGTTGAGAGACATATATGCAGTTGCATATAAAGCGATTGAAGAACTATTGACTCTACCACTGATGTCACTTGCTATCATTTTGATAGAAACTGATATTAGACTGCACTCCCAATTTTTATAAAGTCAATTAGCTGATTTGCATTGTTGCATTATAAGTACAGTATTTGTATTTTTTGTTTTTAAGTTCATTTACATAAAATTTTTATTATGATATCGCCTGGATTTATTTATGATTGGGTTTCAGTAGTGTTTTTATTGCAGTAAATACTGGGATATTATTGGACCCCAAATAATCTGGTTAGCGAAGTGGTAGGTAGCAACATATAGCGGCGTTTAGCACAAAATATTAACCGCTACGCCGTCAGAAACAGAAGAGTATGGTTATCAACATTGAACCATACAGCATAGAATCAGGAGGTAGGGCATGATCAAAGGTTTTCTTAAGGTTGGACTAGTAATACTCGCAGGTATTGGGTTTGCGGGTGCTACTGGTCCTGCAAACGCAGACTGGCTTGATGAGCTTTTTGGTGGTAGCGGCGGCGGATCATCGGGGGTTGTTTCGTTCTCTCATAGATATAGCCCCCATCAGATTATTGTAAGCTTTGGGGATCGGCGTCTTTACTATACCGTTTCTAAAGGAAAAGCTATCAGTTATCCAATTGCTATTCCTAAAGGTAGTGCGCGCTGGTCAGGTGTGACGAGAGTGAGCGCCAAGCGCGTTAACCCAACTTGGACCCCTACCCCGGAAATGCGCCGTGAAAATCCGAAGCTTCCCGCGTTTGTACCTGGTGGCCACCCACGCAATCCTCTTGGTGTTCGTGCGCTGTATCTGGGGAGTTCCATGTATCGTATCCATGGCACTGATGCTCCGTGGCTGATCGGCCAGGAAGTTTCCAAAGGCTGTATCCGTATGCACAATAGAGATGTTATCGATTTATATCGGCGTACTCGGGTTGGAACGCGCGTAACAGTAACGTGGAAACATTACACTACGCACTAAAAACCTTGTGGTTAAGCATTATTACTATTGGTCGGGACCTAAAAATCCCGGCTAATAATTTTTATGACTAGCATTTCTTAAATCATACTGTATTAATTAATTGCGCTGTATTTGCACCATCACAACAACGGAACCCTACGCTGAAGGCCGCCTTGTGCATCTGGCTTGATATAGCTTTTGTTGGTGATCGTTGATCCCAACAGGAGCTGGTGCCGTGACTATATCCAGAGACAATTTTTCGCGCTGATATTC